>CANGOY010000112.1 GCA_947455585.1 Comamonadaceae bacterium | reverse complement strand
TTTTGACGAAAATGACGTGCGCCCCTTGGGTCGTAGTGCCCGCGGTGTGCGAGGCATGATGATTGAAGAAGGCCAAAGCGTCATCGCCATGTTGGTGTCTGAGCAAGAAGACCCAGCAGCCGCGGCCGACGAAACCGTGGCTCGCGCCAGCGTGTTGACAGCCACTGAAAACGGCTACGGCAAACGCACCAACATCAGCGAATACACACGCCACGGTCGTGGCACCAAAGGCATGATTGCCATCCAGCAATCTGAGCGCAACGGCAAAGTCGTGGCTGCCACCTTGGTGCAAGCAGACGACGAAATCATGCTCATCACCGACACCGGCGTGCTGGTGCGTACCCGCGTGGCTGAAATCCGCGAAATGGGCCGCGCCACACAAGGCGTGACCTTGATTGGTTTGGACGAAGGCGCCAAGCTCAGCGGCTTGCAACGCATTGTCGAAAACGATGCCAATGCTCACTTCAGCGAAGGCGCAGAAGACGACAACGCCGAAGGCGGCACTGACGCCCCAAGCGAAGGCTAATCCAGGCATGAACCGCCCCTTTAACTTTTCTGCAGGTCCAGCGGCCATGCCGCTGGAGGTGCTGCAGCAAGCCGCTGCTGAAATGACCGATTGGCATGGCAGCGGTATGGGCGTGATGGAAATGAGCCATCGCGGCAAAGAGTTCATCAGCATTTACGAACAAGCCGAGGCTGATGTGCGCGAGCTCTTGGCCGTGCCTGGTAACTTCAAAATCTTGTTCATGCAAGGCGGTGGCTTGGCAGAAAACGCCATCGTGCCTTTGAATCTCTCACGCGGCGAGACTGTCGACGTGGTGGTCACGGGCAGCTGGAGCGAGAAGTCGTACAAAGAAGCCAGCAAATTCTGCACGCCACATTTGGCTGCCACAGGCGCTGACAGCAGCTTCACCACCCTGCCCGCTCCTGCGCAATGGCAGCTCAGTGCTGGTTCGCAATACGTGCACATCTGCACCAACGAAACCATCCACGGCGTGGAATTTCACACCCTGCCCGACCTCAAAGTCTTGGGCTCTGACGCACCGTTGGTGATTGACTTTTCATCGCATGTGCTTTCGCGCAGTGTTGATTGGGCACGAGTCGGCTTGGCCTTTGGTGGTGCGCAAAAGAACATTGGCCCCGCTGGTGTGACCTTGGTCATCGTGCGCGAAGACTTGCTAGGCCATGCACTCAGAGCTTGCCCCAGCGCGTTCAACTACAAAACTGTGGCCGATAACGGCTCCATGTACAACACGCCGCCCACGTACAGCATTTACATGGCTGGGCTGACTTTCCAATGGCTCAAACGCCAAGGCGGCGTGGCAGCGATGGAGCAACAAAACATCGCCAAAGCCAAGCTCTTGTATGACTTTTTGGATGGCTCTACTTTTTACAGCAACAAGGTTGCGCACGATTGCCGCTCGCGCATGAACGTGCCCTTCTTCTTGGCCGACGAATCGCGCAACGATGCATTCTTGGCTGGCGCCAAAGCAGCAGGCCTGTTGCAGCTCAAAGGCCACAAATCGGTCGGCGGCATGCGCGCCAGCATCTACAACGCCATGCCAATTGAAGGTGTGCAAGCGTTGGTGAACTACATGCAAGCGTTTGAAAAAACACAGGCTTGATTGAGCATCTGAACGAGCAACAACACCATGAGCCAACAACCCGTTCAATCCGACGCCCTTGCCGCCTTGCGCGTGCAAATCGACGCGCTCGACAAACAACTGCTGCAACTGGTCAACGACCGCGCCAAAGTGGCAGAGCTTGTGGGCGAAATCAAACGCGCCGAAGGCTCGCCGTTCTTCCGCCCTGACCGCGTGGCGCAAGTCATCGACAAAATCACGCAGGCCAACCCTGGCCCACTGAAAAACGAACATATTGCCTCCATCTGGCGCGAAATCATGTCAGCTTGCCTGGCGCTTGAAGCGCCGCAACGTGTGGCAGTGCTCGGCCCCCAAGGTACGTTTTGCGAACAAGCGGCGATTGAGTTTTTTGGCAGCGCAGCCAACCTGATTTACTGCGCCAACTTTGACGAAGTCTTCCACGCCACCGCTGCGGGCACAGCCCAATACGGCGTGGTGGGTATGGAAAACTCCACCGAAGGTGTGGTCGCCCGCTCGCTCGATTTGTTCTTGCGCTCGCCCGTGCATGTGGTGGGCGAAGTTAGCTTACTAGTCCGCCACAACTTGATGCGTCAAATCAACTCAGATGCCGACATCGAAGTCGTGATGGCTCACCCCCAAGCATTGGCTCAATGCCAAGGTTGGCTCAGCCAACACCTGCCGTTGGCCGAGCGCCGTGCAGTGTCTAGCAACGCCGAAGGCGCGCGCCTCGCCGCCACCAACCCCAAGTGGGCGGCCTTGGCCAGCGAACGCGCAGCCAGTCAGTTTGGCCTGCACATCCTGCACCACGCCATCCAAGACGAGGCCTACAACCGCACACGCTTTGCTGTCATCGCTTTGCCACAGACCTTGGCCACGCCACCTGCGTCGGGTAACGACTGCACCAGCTTGGTGGTATCAGTCCCGAATCGTCCGGGCGCTGTGCACGACTTGCTCGTACCGCTCAAAAACAACGGCGTGTCTATGACGCGCTTTGAGTCACGCCCTGCCAAATCGGGTCAGTGGGAGTACTACTTCTACATCGACATCTCAGGCCACGTCAGCCAGCCCCATGTGGCTGCAGCGCTGCAAGAGCTGCAAGGCTTGTGCGCGTTTTACAAAGTCTTGGGTTCTTACCCCGTCTCAGAATGAAATTTCAACGGCTCGCCCTCATCGGCTGTGGCCTGATGGGCGGCTCGTTTGCGCTCGCCTTGCGCGAGGCGTGTCTGGTGCAAACCATCGTCGGCTTTAGCGCTTCAGACAAAACACGCCAACGCGCGGTTGAACTCAATGTCATCGACCAAGCTTGCAACAGCGTGGCGGAAGCCGTGCAAGGCGCTGACCTTGTTTTACTGGCCGTGCCCGTGGGCGCGATGCACAGCAGTTTTGCTGCCATGCGCGATGTGTTGCAACCCAATACATTGCTGATGGATGTGGGCTCCACCAAGTGCGATGTGATTGCTGCCGCGCAAGCCACCTTGGGCGAGCGCCTGAGTTGCTTTGTACCCGCGCACCCGATTGCGGGTAAAGAAGTGGCTGGCATAGAGCACGCTGAAAGCACGCTGTACCAAGAACGCCGCACCATCCTCACGCCGCTTCCCAAAACTGGCATTCATCGTCTGCAAGCTGCACATGAAGTTTGGACAGCCGTGGGCAGCCATGTGAGCACCATGACACCTGAAGCGCACGATGTCACGTTTGCTGCCGTCAGCCATTTGCCGCACATGCTGGCGTTTGCTGCGGTCAACGCACTGATGGCGCAGCCGCAAGGTGCGGCATTTTTAGACATGGCTGGACCGGGCTTTCGCGACTTCTCGCGCATCGCTGCCAGCGATGCATCCGTGTGGCGCGACATCTTGAGCGCCAACCACGCAGAAGTGCTCACGCAAGTAGCGCACTTTCGCGCTGCGCTCGACCAGTTTGAAGACGCCTTGAAACTCGGCGACGCTCAAGCGCTGCAACACCTGATTCAACAAGCCAGCGATGTGCGCTCGGCTTGGACACTGCAAGCGGGCAACGCGTGCAACACCGCTTCTGAAACACAGCGCTCATGAAGATGCACTGCATCTCAACCATGAACGTGCTTTCACATTAACAAACATGTTCTCCACCGCCTTTCTCGACCTCCCCGCACTGCAAGGTGCCTCTGGCACTGTCACGCTGCCTGGCTCTAAAAGCATTTCGAACCGCGTGCTGTTGCTCTCGGCGCTGTGCCAAGGCACCACCGTCGTGCACGACCTGCTGGACTCCGACGACACCCGCGTGATGTTGGCCGCACTAGGCCAAATCGGCTGCGGTTTGGATGTGCAAGGCACCACCGTGACCATCACAGGTTTGGGCGGCCAACTCAAGCACCACGACGCGATTGAGTTTTTCATGGGCAATGCAGGCACTGCCATGCGCCCACTCACCGCCGCACTTGCAGTGCTGGGTGGCGACTTCACACTCAAAGGCGTGCCGCGCATGCACGAGCGCCCAATTGGCGACTTGGTCCATGCGTTGCGTTTGCTCGGCTGCAAGATTGACTACTTGGGCAACGACGGCTTTCCACCGCTGCACATTGGTAAACCTACCCTCAAAGTAGATGCCCCCATTCAAGTGCGCGGCGATGTGTCTAGCCAGTTCCTCACCGCTTTGTTGATGGCCTTGCCCCTCGCGGCAAAGACGCAAGACATCGTGATTGAGGTCGTGGGCGAGCTCATCAGCAAACCCTACATCGACATCACGCTCAATTTGTTGGCGCGTTACGGCATTACGGTCAAGCGCGATGGCTGGCAGCGCTTCACCATTCCACAGGGTTGCAGTTATCAATCACCCGGCACGATTCACGTCGAAGCCGATGCATCTTCGGCAAGCTATTTCATCGCGCTAGGAGCCATTGCCGAAGGCGATTCGTCAAAGGGCTCCAAGGGTGACGGCATCCGCATTCAAGGCGTGGGCGCTGACTCGATTCAAGGCGATATCCGTTTCATGGATGCCGCTGTACAAATGGGCGCCAAGATTACCAGTGGGCCTAACTGGCTTGAAATCAAACGCGGTGCATGGCCACTCAAAGGCATCACACTCGACTGCAACCACATCCCCGATGCGGCCATGACCTTGGCTGTGATGGCGCTCTACGCCGACGGCCCCACCACGTTGCGCAACATCGCGAGCTGGCGTGTGAAAGAAACCGACCGTATCGTGGCCATGGCCACCGAATGCCGCAAGCTGGGCGCGACGGTGGAAGAAGGCCCAGACTGGATCACGGTTCACCCACTCCAGTCAAAGCAATGGAAGGCCGCCAGCATCCACACTTACGACGACCACCGCGTCGCCATGTGTTTTTCGCTCGCAGCCTTCAACGCCGACCAAGTGCCCGTTCGCATTGAAGACCCCAAGTGCGTGGCCAAAACTTTTCCCGATTACTTCGAGGCCTTGTTCTCGGTGTCACACGCCAACACCCAAGACATTCCTGTCATTTGCATCGACGGCCCCACCGCTTCGGGCAAGGGCACCTTGGCCAGCCGTGTAGCACAGGCCTTGGGCTACCACTACCTTGACTCAGGTGCGCTTTACCGCGTCACTGCTTATGCAGCTTTGAAAGCTGGTCTGTCGCTAGAAGCCAACGACGAAGCACACATTGTCGACCTCGCCCGCACCCTGCCTGTTCGCTTTGAAGGCGAAACCGTATGGCTTGGTAACGAAAACGTGAGCGACGCCATTCGCACCGAACAAGCGGGCATGAATGCTTCTAAAGTTTCTGTTTTACCTGCCGTTCGTACCGCTTTGGTAGCCCTGCAGCACAGTTTTCAACGCCTGCCCGGCCTTCTGGCCGATGGCCGCGACATGGGCACCGTCATCTTCCCCCATGCACCTTTGAAACTGTTTTTGACCGCCAGCGCCGCGCAACGCGCCGAGCGTCGTCATAAGCAATTGATTTCAAAGGGTATTTCGACTACACTCGACAGTCTTCGCGCCGATTTAGAGGCCCGCGACGCACGTGATTCATCGCGTAGCGTGGCACCCTTGAAAGCGGCACAAGATGCTTACCAACTCGACAACTCATCGCTCTCTATCGAAGCCTCGGTAGATCAAGTGTTGGCGTGGTGGCAAGCAAAGCAGCCGTTTTAAATTTTTGAAATAGGCTGCAAAACCTGGCCCGTTTGGCTCCTCTCGCGCTGCATTGGCGCACTGGCCCAACGGATCTAAAACTTAACCCGTGGCTCACGCCACACACCACCGCTTATCGCAGGCCCATGTGGCGCAGCAGTTCCGCTGCCCTCTTTCCCGTGATGAGACAAAGGAAATAAATGTCTGAATCTTTTGCCGCCCTATTTGAAGAATCCCTGAAGCGCTCAGAAATGCGCACAGGTGAAGTGATCACTGCTGAAGTGATCCGCATCGAGCACAACCACGTTGTGGTGAACGCTGGCCTCAAGTCTGAAGCCTACGTGCCAATCGAAGAATTCAAGAATGACAAGGGCGAGCTCGAAGTCCAAGCTGGCGACTTCGTGTCAGTTGCGATCGGTAGCGTTGAAAACGGCTACGGCGACACCATTTTGAGCCGCGACACTGCCAAGCGTTTGGCATCGTGGATGAGCTTGGAAAAAGCTCTGGAATCTGGCGAATTTGTCACTGGTACAACCAGCGGCAAAGTCAAGGGTGGCTTGACCGTGTTGGTCAACGGCATCCGCGCCTTCTTGCCTGGTTCATTGATCGACACACGTCCGATCAAAGACTTGTCTCCTTACGAGAACAAGACCATGGAATTCAAGGTCATCAAGCTCGACCGCAAGCGCAACAACGTCGTG
>CANGOY010000111.1 GCA_947455585.1 Comamonadaceae bacterium | reverse complement strand
CTTGATGACCAACCCCGCCATTCTTTACACAGGCAAAGACGGCGCAACACACGAAATTCCAGAAGGCATCTTGGATGCTGTGGTCACTACGACGATTGCTTTACACGACTTGCAAGGCCACGGCAAAAAAGGCATTCGCAACTCACGCACAGGCTCTGTCTACATCGTCAAACCCAAAATGCACGGTCCCACCGAAGTGGCATTTGCCTGCGAATTGTTTGGCCGTGTCGAGAAAGTTTTGGGCTTGGCTGACAGCACCGTCAAGCTGGGCATCATGGACGAAGAGCGCCGCACCAGCGTGAACTTGAAAGCCTGTATCGCCGCAGCGGCCAGCCGCGTGGCGTTCATCAACACCGGCTTCTTGGACCGCACCGGCGACGAAATGCACACCGCTATGCAAGCAGGCCCCATGTTGCGCAAAGGCGATATGAAAACCAGCGCATGGATTCAAGCCTACGAAAAGAACAACGTGTTGGCAGGCTTGTCATGCGGCTTGCGCGGCAAAGCGCAAATCGGCAAAGGCATGTGGGCCATGCCCGACCTGATGGCTGAGATGTTGAAGCAAAAAATTGGTCACCCCAAAGCAGGTGCCAACACCGCGTGGGTGCCAAGCCCCACAGCCGCTGTGTTGCACGCCATGCACTACCACCAAGTCAAAGTGGTCGACGTGCAAAAAGAGTTGGAAAAGGTCGACTACACCAAGGTGCGCGACAGCCTCTTGAACGATTTGCTGCAAGTGCCCGTGACTGCCAAGCCCAACTGGAAGCCTGCTGAAAAGCAACAAGAGTTGGACAACAACGTGCAAGGCATTTTGGGCTACGTGGTGCGTTGGGTTGACCAAGGTGTGGGCTGCTCGAAAGTGCCAGACATCCACAACGTTGGCCTGATGGAAGACCGTGCCACCCTGCGCATTTCTAGCCAACACATCGCCAACTGGTTGCACCACGGCGTGGTGACACCGGCCGAAGTGAAGGCCACATTCAAGCGCATGGCCTCCGTGGTGGACAAGCAAAACGCGGGCGACAAGCTGTACCAAAAAATGGCTGGCCGCTTTGCCAAAGCTCCTGCTTACCAAGCCGCCCTCGACTTGGTGTTCAAAGGCAAAGAGCAGCCTAGCGGCTACACCGAGCCTTTGCTGCACGCATGGCGCTTGAAAGTGAAGGCGGGTCAAGCCTAATTACTGCCAAGTGAAACAAAAGAAAACGGCTCCCTCGGGAGCCGTTTTTCATGAACGCTGCCAACTATGATTCAGCCATTGCATTTATTTGATTGAGCGATTGCCATGACACACCCTTTGATTAGCGCCACCCTTCGCTTTGCCCTGCGCACCGTAATTGGTTTGCTCTTGACTGTGCTGATTGCTGCGAGCGTATACCTGCTGTTCTCGTACCACTTCACCTACTCCAAAGGCGAGAGCGTGGGCTTTGTGCAAAAGCTCTCTTACAAAGGCTGGATTTGCAAAACATGGGAAGGCGAACAAATTCGTGCTTTGGCCACATTGCCCGCTATTCCAGAAAAATTTGCATTCACCGTCCGTGACGATGCAGTGGCTGACCAGATCAACAAACAGATTGGTCAAAAAGTGGTGGTGGAATACGAACAACACAAAGGCCTACCCGGCTGCTTTGGCGAGACGGAATACTTCATCACCAAGGTCACGCCCGCGCCTGGCGAGTAAGCCGCTTCAATGCAGGGTTAAGGCGCTGGTGTTCGCGTGGGCAGCGGGTACACCAGCTGCTGCAAATGACGCACGTTTTTGTTCACTTGCACCCACCATTTGCTGAACGAGTCCATGGGCTTGTCGAGCTGACGGAACAAACGCGGCGCAGGTCGCAGTTGCACATGACTTGCAGCCAGGTCTGGCAAACACAAATTCCCTACGGTTTGCACACTTTGCGCATGAGCCAAAGCCTGCAACACATCTTTTGCTGAAGCAAACCAACGGTGCGGCGTGAGTGCCGCCATGCGTTCACCCACAAAGTTCCAGCGCAAGGCATT
This sequence comes from Comamonadaceae bacterium, assembly GCA_947455585.1. Lineage (GTDB taxonomy): Bacteria > Pseudomonadota > Gammaproteobacteria > Burkholderiales > Burkholderiaceae_C > Limnohabitans. Next base: position 4,450 of record CANGOY010000111.1, on the reverse strand, counting down.
CCACGGATGCGCTTGCGCGTGCTCTGCAAATGCCACGGCCACGCACACCACGTCCGCCGGTAAATCTTTTGGCACATCGGCCAGCGCCCAAAGATGCACCAGCCACACATGTTTACCCGCCACATCGCTGGCCACAGCTTGTGTAAAGCCGAGTTCTGCAGGCGGCTCGGCGAACACCTGGGGCTCATCCCAGGCCAATTCGTTTTTGCGAACTTGCGCCACCGTGGCAGCGCTGTTGGCCAAGATGTCCATCAACTCGTAGCTCACATCAATCGATGTGCCACGGCTGTGCCAAATTTCAGGTGCAAATTTTTCAACGGTGTCGGCGTTGAACAAATAAGGTTTGCTGCTGCCGGTTGCCGCCACCCATTGCCAGCTGAGGTAGTTACTGGCCAAGTCACCGTCCAGTAAATGGCTGTACATCCAATCTGCTGCGACACGCCAATGCACCTTGCGCAAGTGCACGATGTAACTGGCTACCCACAGACGTGCATGGTTGTGCAAATAGCCCGTGGTGTAGAGCATGCGAATCGCGTTGTCGATGACGGGCACACGGGTGCACGCGTGGCGCACGTCTTCGGGCAACTCGGTGCTGTACTCAGACTCGGGCAATATGCCTTCACGCAACGACTGCGCAATGCCATCGCCCAAATGGTGGTGCACGTGTTGAAAGTACTCGCGCCAACCCAGCTCGTAAATCAGCTTGTGTTGCACGCCCACACGGTACTGGTGGTACATGGCGCTGGCCACATCAGGCACGCTTAAAAATCCATGCGTGAGGTACGGCGACAAATGCGTGACTGCACCATCCAACGCGTTGCGTGTGTGCGCATAGTCTTTGGGGCTGACATGGTCAAGCCGCAACTGGGCGGCTTCTGGCGTGGGCGGAAATTCGTACATAAGATTTTTTGCGATTGTGCCTTGTTCGCTTCGCTACACTTTGGGGCATGCCCAGCCAAATGCCCGCCCCCATTGACGCTTGCGCTTGTCCCTTGTGCGGCAAGCCCAACCAATGTGCGATGGAAGTCGCCAAACCCACCGGGCAACCCGTGGCCAAGTGCTGGTGTGTCAACGTGTCTTTTTCGCCAGAGTTGCTGGCAAAAGTCCCCGTTGCATCTCAACGCAAAGCCTGCATTTGCCAAGCCTGTGCCACGAAAGACGCGCATGGCTGACCGAGGCTCACTGGCCGATTTGCAAAGCCGCTACGGCACGCGCCATCGCTGGCTGATGCTGACCACGGTGATGATTGGCTCGATGGCCGCCATCATGTCGTCCACCATCATGAACGTCGGCATTCCCGACATGAGCATGCAGTTCGGTATTGGCCAAGAATCGGCGCAATGGGTGAGCTCGAGCTTCATGGTGGCGATGACTGTGTCCATGCTCACCACGCCGTGGTTGCTGGCGCGATTTGGCTACCGCACCACCTACATGGGTTGCATGTGGGCGCTGCTCACCGCTGGCATTGCAGGCGGGCTATCGACGGACTACAACTGGGTGCTGGCCGCGCGTGTGATTGAAGGCTTGGCGGCCGGTGTAGTGCAACCCATTCCCGCGATCATCATCTTGCGTGCGTTTGACACGTCTGAACAAGGACGTGCCAACAGCTTCTTTGGCATGGGCGTGGTGCTGGCACCGGCGCTCGGCCCCAGCATCGGCGGCTTGTTGGTGGACTGGATGAGCTGGCGCGCGCTGTTCTTCATGGTGGTGCCGTTTTGCACAATTTCGATGTGGATGGCCATGCGCTATGTCCCCACCACGGCACCTGGCGGCGTGAGCGCCAACCATGGCAAACCCTCGCTCGATTTAGGCGGCCTCGCACTCGCCACAGTGGGCACCTTGTGCTTGCTCAATGGCTTGGTGATGTTGCACAGCGGCAATGTGACGGCCGCTCTCAGCTTGATGGGTGCTGCGGCGTTGTGCACCGTGGGTTTTGTGGTGTGGCAACGTGTGCAAACTCAAAACGATGGCAAGCCGCTGATGAACTTGGCATTGTTTGCCCATCGCCCATTTGCCATGGGCACCACCGTGGCCTTCATCTACGGCATTGCAATGTTTGGCTCCACCTATTTGCTGCCTTTGTATTTGCAGCTGGGTTTGGGTTTATCGCCTAGCTATGTGGGCACCTTGCTGCTGCCTTCGGGTTTGTTGTTGGCCCTCACGATTGCCGTTGTGGGTCGCTACTCCAGCACGCACCCCACGCACTTGATGGTGAGTTTTGGTTTGGTGTTGTTGGCACTTTCATTCGCACTGATGCTGACCGTGAATTTGCAAACTGGTTTGTGGGTGCTGGTGGTGTTCGCGATTTTGGGTCGCGTGGGCTTGGGCTTTATCTTGCCATCGCTCAACATCGGCGCCATGCGTGGCATGGACGGCAGCTTGATTCCTCAGGGTGCCAGTGTGATCAATTTTTTGCGCATGCTGGGCGGTGCTGCGGGCGTGAGCTTGTGCGGTATTTTGTTGGAGTGGCGATTGGCTGTGCACGGTGATTCGCTCACCAACGCCAAAACATCGGCCATGCGCTTGGCGGCTTTTGACGAAGTGTTTTTGATGCTCGCGTTGGTTTGCATGCTGGCACTTTTGGCAGCGTGGCGCATTCGCCAACCCAACCAAGACACCCATTGATTTTGAATTGAAACGCCATGTGCCAACTGCTCGGACTCAACTGCAAAAACCCCACCGATGCGACGTTTAGCTTCAGTGGTTTTGCCCAACGCGCAGGTGTGACTGACCACCATGCCGATGGCTGGGGCATTGCGTTTTTTGAAGGTTCTGAGCAAGACCGTGGTTTGCGCCACTTCATCGATCACCTGCCCGCCAGCACCTCACCCGTGGCTGAGCTGATTCGCAAGTACCCCATCAAAAGCCGCAATGTCATTTCGCACATCCGCAAGGCCACACAAGGTGTGGTGTCGCTAGAGAACTGCCACCCCTTCGTGCGTGAGCTGTGGGGACGCTACTGGGTGTTTGCGCACAACGGCAATTTAGAAAACTACGCACCGCGTTTGCACGGCAGCTTCAAACCTGTGGGGCACACCGACAGCGAACGCGCGTTTTGCTGGTTGATGCAAGAGATGGCCAAATCACACGCGAATGTGCCGTCGATTGACGAACTCACACTGACCTTGAAAGAGCTGGTGCCGCAAATCGCCAAACACGGTACATTCAACTTCTTGCTGTCGAATGGCCAAGCGCTGTGGGCACATGCCTCCACCAATCTTTGCTACATCGAGCGCAAGCACCCATTTGCAACAGCCACCTTGAGCGACCAAGACATGAGCATCAACTTTGCTGAGCACGCGTCACCGAATGACCGTGTGGCTGTGGTGGTCACTGCCCCTTTAACAACCAACGAGGTGTGGACGCCGTTTGCGCCGGGGGAGTTGAAAGTGTTTGTGGATGGGCAGGTACGAAGCTGACTGCTGTGCAACTGGCTTACTTTTTTGCTGCGGCCTCAAGCGCGTCGATGAACATCGCAGCGACATCAAAACCCGTTTGGTCAAAGATCTCTTGAAAGCACGTAGGGCTGGTCACGTTGACTTCGGTGAGACAGTCACCAATCACATCCAAACCCACTAGCAACAAGCCGCGTTTGGCAAGGATGGGGCCAAGGGCTTCAGCGATTTCTTGGTCACGTGCAGAGATGGCTTGCGCCACGCCTTTGCCGCCTGCAGCCAAGTTGCCGCGCACTTCACCACCTTGCGGGATACGCGCCAAGCAATAGGGGACAACTTTGCCTCCGATGACGAGCACGCGCTTATCGCCCTTGTCGATGGCGGGGATGAACTTTTGCACCATGACGGTTTGTGCACCATCGCGGTTGAGCGTTTCGGTGATGGCGCCGAGGTTCAAGCCATCGTCTTTCACACGGAAGATGCCCATGCCACCCATGCCGTCGAGCGGCTTCAAGATGATGTCGCGGTGCTGCGCATGAAAGGCGCGAATAGCATCGGCGCTGCGCGTCACTAGGGTGGGACTGATGAATTGCGCGAACTCCAGAATGGCCAACTTTTCTGGATGGTCGCGCAAAGCCGCAGGCTTGTTGAACACTTTGGCACCTTCGCGTTCGGCTTGCTCTAGCAAGTGCGTTGCGTAAAAGTATTCGCTGTCAAAAGGCGGGTCTTTGCGCATGACGATGGCGTCTGCGTTTTTGAGCGCGTAATGCGCGTCCACGCTTTGCACCTCAAACCAATGTTCGGCATCACCCGTCAAGCGCACCTGCTGCACACGTGCCGACACTTGCTGGCCGCTTTGCCACACGATGTCTTGCGGCTCGCAGGCCCACACTTGGTGGCCGCGATGCTGCGCCTCACGCATCATCGCAAACGTGGTGTCCTTGTAAATCTTGAAGGACGACAGCGGGTCTGCGACGAAGAGGATGTGCATGAGGTTTAGATTTCGATTTTGCTGCCCAGCTCCACCACGGAGTTGCTAGGCAAGTTCAAGAAGT
>CANGOY010000110.1 GCA_947455585.1 Comamonadaceae bacterium | reverse complement strand
TGCGGTGTACATCACTTGGCTTCTTGCTCCATGAGCAAATAGGTGTTGTAGGCGTTCATGCGGTTGGCCGATTTGAAAAGTGGCATTTTCTCGAACTTTGACCAGTTCGTGTTCGAGTAGGCACTTTCGAAGGGTTCCATGTCTCTCGCAGCGCGCCCCATGGCCTCACGCAAATACAGCAGGTAATCACGCGTGAGGGTCATGTCGGCCTTGGCATCGTTAGAGATTGGGCCATGACCAGGCACCACCCAGCGGGTGTCAAACTTGAGCAGACTTTGCATGGCCTCTATCCAGTGACGGCTGTCTGCTTGGCCCACAAAGGGGATGCGGTTGCGAAACACCAAATCGCCCGCAAACAGCACTTTTTGCTGGGGCAAGTAGACCACCAAGTCTTCAGCCGTGTGCGAAGGCCCGACGGGCTGGATGTCAAAACGTACCCCCCCCACTGTTAAGGTTTTAGGACCGTTCAGCCATTCATCAGCGGGCACCAATCGGGTCTTCTCATCTACCCAAGGCCAAAGCTCTTGACGCGAGGCCTCCAAACGCAAACGTGCCGTGTCTGAGTTGAGGTACTCACGCGCAGCACCATGCGCCACGATATGTGCACCCGCATCTTTGAACACTTGCAAACCATAAATATGGTCTGCGTGGTAGTGCGTCAGCACCACGGTGTGAATCGGCTTGTTGGTCACCTTGGCAATCTCAGCCAATAAGCGACGGCCCAACTCGGGCGAGCCCAAAGCGTCAATCACCACCACGCCCGCAGGCGTGACCACAAAGCCAGCGTTAGAGATAAAGTTTTGATTGGCCGACGAACCCATCTCGGACACGCCCTGCACGTAGTACACATTGGGCACCACCTGCTTTGCCTGCATGAGCGGCTTGGGCGCAGCCGCTTGAGGTAAGGGCTTTTCAGCATGTGCTGAAATCACCAAACCCAAACAACCCAGCCACAAGCTCACGCACAGCAAACGCACAAACGGCACTTTCAAATTATTTCTCCTTAGGCGTGCGTGCTTTGAACGCTTGACCTACATCAAACCACACGCAAACGACAGCACTTAGCATAGTGCAAATATAAGCGTAGACTAAATAATATGAATATCACCGTACTCAACGAAACCTATGGCGAGCCTTATGTCTTAGCCGTTGGGGGATTGACCATCGGCTTGTTGTTTGGTTTTTTTGCACAACGATCTAAGTTTTGTTTGCGCGCCGCTGTGATCGAGTTTTGGCACCGTCACTTCGGTGAAAAGCTGTCTGTGTGGTTACTCACGTTTTCAGCCGCAGTCATCGCCATTCAGAGTTTGATTGTTTTAGGCGCCCTCGATGTCAGTACAGCGCGCCAGTTGGCAACACGCGGCAGCTTGTCAGGGGCACTCATCGGCGGTTTGTTGTTTGGCGCGGGGATGGTCATGACGCGCGGCTGTGCGAGTCGTTTGCTGATCTTGTCGGCCAACGGCAACTTACGTGCTTTGTTGTCAGGTTTGGTTTTTGCCGTCACCGCGCAATCGTCTTTGTCGGGGGCGCTCTCTCCCTTGCGCCAAGAAATCACCAGCTGGTGGACTGTTGAAGGCGGGGCCAGCCGTGACCTGCTGGCTATTTTGGGCTTGAGTCACACCACAGGACTCATGGTGGGCGGCATCTGGTTATTAGCTGCACTGTACTTCACCACTCGCACCACACAACGTGCATGGATGTGGGTGGGAGGCATTGGCACAGGCTTGAGCGTGGCTCTGGCCTGGTGGTTTTCGTACAGTGTTTCGAAAGCGTCTTTCGAGGTAGTACACGTCCAAGGCATCACCTTCAGTGGCCCGTCTGCCGAATGGCTGATGCGTGTGCTGGCCCCTAATCCACCCGTAATTGGTTTTGACTTTGGTTTGTTGCCCGGTGTGTTCTTGGGGTCGTTTTTTGCTGCCTGGATGGGCAAAGAACTCAAACTCGAAGGATTCAAAGATGGCTATGCCATGCGCCGCTATATTGTGGGCGCCATTTTCATGGGTTTTGGTGCCATGCTGGCTGGTGGCTGCGCGGTGGGTGCGGGTGTGACAGGCGGCGCCATCTTCGCGCTTACAGCTTGGACCGCACTCGTTGGCATGTGGCTAGGCGCAGGCTTAGTCGACCGCTGGATAGATCCACCGCCCGTCAGTGCGCCAACCTTGATGCAGCCCTGAGGTCAATCTATTGGTTAAGTTTCTTACGTTATAGTTTTCAACGCAACGACAAACGCCATCACTGGGTTAACCCCGTGATGGCGTTTTGCACTTCTGGATATATTACCGATCACTGATTTATTTATGCTGCCCAACGAGGTCTTGATGAAAACAACATCTCCCCAATTGATACGCCTGCTGACTATCTCGGCTTTGGCGCTAAGTTTCAACGCCGCAACGCACGCACAAGACAAAGTCACAACATTGCACAACCGTGCCACAGCTGCCATGTGCGCCAACTGCCATGGCACAGACGGTCGCACGACTGAGGGCTCAGCCATTCCCTCGTTGGTGGGCATGCCCAAGAACTACATGGTGTTGCAACTCAAAGCATTCAAAGACGGCAGCCGACCTGCTACGGTGATGCACCAAATTTCCAAGGGTCTGACCGATGCACAAGTCGACACCATCTCTAGCTACTACGCCACGACCAAGCGCTAATCAAGGATTCATCATGAAACGTCGCAGTTTTGTTCAAGCTTCTATGGCGCTGGGTTCTTTTGGTGCTTTAGGCAGCATGGTGGGTTGTGCATCGGTGGGTCGCGTGCCCGAAAAAGCACGCGTGGTAGTGGTGGGCGGCGGCTACGGTGGTGCTACGGCAGCCAAGTACGTGCGCATGTTGTCAGACTACAAGATTGACGTCACGCTCATTGAGCCCAATGGTGAGTTCGTGTCTTGCCCAATCTCCAACTTGGTGATTGGTGGCAGCAAGACCATGGCTGACATCACCACCCCTTATGACCAGCTGTCGGGCAAACACGGCGTCAACGTCGTGCGCGACTACGTCGCCAGCGTAGACCCTATCAAGAAAACCGTCACCTTGGCCAGTGGCCCCACCATTCGGTACGACAAGCTCGTCATGTCGCCGGGTGTTGACCTGATGTTCAACACCATTGAAGGCTTGAAAGAAGCCAACGCCTCTGGCCAAATTTTGCAAGCGTGGAAAGGCGGCCCAGAAACTTTGGCCCTGCGCAAGCAACTCGAAGCGATGGACGATGGCGGCGTGTTCGCCATCACCATTCCCGAAGCACCCTACCGCTGCCCTCCTGGACCGTACGAACGAGCCAGCCAAGTGGCGCATTACTTTAAGCAACACAAACCCAAGTCAAAGGTGCTTATCTTGGATGCCAACCAAGACGTGACCTCCAAAGGCCCACTGTTTAAAAAGTTTTGGGCCGACAACTACAAGGGCATCTTGGAATACATGCCTCAGCACAAGGTGGTGGCGGTGGATGCCAAGACGAACACCTTGAAGTTTGATGTGCAAAACGATGTCAAAGCCAATGTGCTCAATGTCTTGCCTGCCATGCGTGCCGGTGGCATTGCCGTGCAATCGAACTTGGCCAACGTTAACGCACGTTGGTGCGGTGTGCAGTACAAAACCTTTGAGTCCACACAAGCCAAGGACATTCACGTGATTGGTGACTCGATCATGGTTGCCCCCCTCATGCCCAAGTCGGGCCACATGGCCAACTCGCATGGCAAGGTCACAGCAGCGGCCATCGTGGCGCAACTGTCAGATATGCCGGTTAACCCTGCCCCGTTTTTGAGCAATACTTGCTACAGCTTTGTGAACGACAAATTGGTGGTGCACGTCGCGTCCATCCATCAATACGATGCACAAGAGAAAACCTACAAAACCGTGCCTGGTTCAGGTGGTGTGTCAAGCGCACCAAATGAGCTCGAAGGCATTTACGCGTGGAACTGGGCTCAAAACATTTGGGCAGACACTTTGAAGTGAGAACACCAATGACAATTTTTAAACGCTTTTCTCAAACCGTTGCCACACTCTTGTTGGCCATCAGCTGCGCAGGTGCGTTTGCGCAAGACATCAAGGTGGTCTATCACGTCAACACCGGCGTAGACACCGCTGCTGCAATCTTGGGCAATGTGCGCAACCACTTGAGCGCTGACCCAAGCGCCAAAATTGTGGTGGTCACACATGGCCCGGGCATTGACTTTTTGTTGGATGGCGCCAAAGACAACAAAGGCCGTGAGTTCAGCGGCGTGGTATCTGACCTGTCGGGTAAAGGCGTGCAATTTCGCGTGTGTAATAACACACTGACCTCACGCAACATTGACCCAAACAAGGTGTCGATGGACGCCAAAATCGTACCTTCTGGCGTGGCTGAAGTCGCGCGCTTACAAGCCAAAGAGGGCTACGTTTACCTCAAGCCCTGATACGAATCAAAGGTGCGAATGAAGGCTGAGATGCCACCAAGACAAAGGGCAGCTAATGCGGCCCTTTTCTTTTTTCGTCAGGTGATTAAGCGTGTGCAATATCGCTGTCAATCGCGATTTGGGTACAGACAGCTCGGCAGAGTGTGACCACGCGCTCGTTGATGATGCGGTAATAAATCTGCACACCTTCCCGGCGGCGACCCAAAATTTTGGCCTTGAACAAGGTATTCAAATGCTGCGACATATTGGGTTGAGTGGTATCAATTTCATCCAGCAATTGCCCCACATTTTTTTCTTCAGTGCATAAGCAATTGATGATTTTCAAACGCATGGGCGCTGACATGACGCGGAAGGTTTCTGCGGCCAAGTCAAACATCACATCCAAATCAGCATTTTCATTCGCTGATTTTCGAGGTGCTTTGACAGGTTTGGCCTGAGCCTTCAAGGCTTTGGCAGAGGCCTTCACTACTTGCGCAGTCATCTTTTTGGTTGCTGGCTTTTTTGCTGCAGCTGGTTTAGCTGCGGCCTTGGCCTTGACGGTCGATGGGTTATTTTTTTTAGTTGCCATATTTGAAAAAGGATATCACTTACACAAATGCGCAACAGTCGCTTGCAGGTCTTGCGCCCACTCGCGGCGGTTGCGGCCCTCAGCGTATTGCTTGTCGCCATAGTGCACCTGCGCCAGCAAAGGTGGTGCGCACAAGGTGCGCCAGAGCGAGCTGATCAAGGTGTCATCATCGCGGTAACACGGAGCAAGGCTGATGGCGTGGGTGTGCGCATCGATGAACTGCAAAGCAATGGGCTGAATGGGTGCCTCTGCCGAAATGGCGGCTTGCAGCAAATTGGCATGAAACGGCAGCACCGTGATGCCGTCGCCTGTGAGACCTTCGGGGAACACGGCCAGCACTTGACCTTGGCGCAAGGCGTCGGCCATTTGGTGCACCACGCGCATGGCGTCGTTGCGCGAGCCGCGCTCGATATACAGCGAACCACCACCGGTGGTGAGTGCGCCCAACACAGGCCAAGCGCGAATTTCAGACTTGGCCACAAAGCGGCAATGGCAAGCAGCGTGCATCACCAAAATATCGAGCCACGAAATGTGATTGGCTGCCATCAACACCGGCCCTTGTGCCGGGTGGCCTTTGACGCGCACTTCTATGCCGATGATGGCCAACATGCCGCGTGCCCACACCTCGACATAGCGAGCTTGTTGCTCATCGTTGAGTTTGGGGAACTTGATGCGGATATCCCAATACGCACCCAAGATGCACCCAAGCACGCGCACAAACTTAACGATGGCAAGCCAGTGTTTCATCAAACAGTTTGATAGGCCACACGGCCTGCCACCAAGGTGGCTTTGACGCGTGCGGGCAAAGACATGCCTGTCATGTCAAACGCAAACGGCGTGTGCTTACCTTGGCTATGCAGTGCATCAGGTGTGACGTGCCAGTCAACCGTTGGGTCAAACACCACGATATCGGCCACACCGCCCACATGCAACTGGCCCAAGCTGGTGCTTTGTCCTTGTACGTTGCCCAACACTTTGGCGGGCTGTGCGGTCAGCACGTCCAGCGCGCGCAACACGCTCACCTTGCTGTCTTGCGCCCACTTGAGTGAAAGGCTGAGCAACAGCTCTAAGCCCGTCGCGCCTGATTCGGCTTCGGCGAATGGCAAAGCCTTGCCATCGTTGTCGATGGGCGTGTGGTCGGACACCAAAGCGTCTAGCGTGCCGTCGGCCAATGCGGCACGCAAAGCATCGCGGTCACGCTGTTGGCGCAACACAGGCGTCACACGGGCGCGGCTGTCGAAGTAGCCAATGTCGTGGTCGCTCAGATGCAAGGAGTTGATGCTCACGTCGGCCGTCACCGCCAAGCCTTCTTGTTTGGCGGCACGCACCAACGCCACACCTTCGGCGCTGGAGATGCGGCACAAGTGCACGCGCGCTTTGGTACTGCGCATGAGCGCAAAGATGGTGTGCAAGGCAATGGTCTCGGCGGCCACAGGCACGCCGCCCAAACCCAAACGGGTGGCGAGTGGGCCGCTGGCAGCCACGCCTTTGCCCAAATGCATGTCTTGCGGGCGCAGCCACACGGTGT
>CANGOY010000109.1 GCA_947455585.1 Comamonadaceae bacterium | reverse complement strand
CGAGGTCGACTCCGATCGGCTGATCGGCCAGCTGGCGGCGGAGGGCTACGAGGCCTGCGACGACCCCGCCGAGGCTGACCTGGTCGTGGTTACATGCGAAAATACGCCAAACATGTGGCCTAATTAGGGGCTGTAACTTTTTTAATTGGAAAATTTCATGGGAAACAAAATCGTCACCGAAGCCGACCGCCAACGCGCACCAAAACCAATCCCCCTGCCAGGCACCATGCTGCGCACCGGTGGTCGTGGTCAACGTGTGAGTCTTGAGCGCGGTGTTGCGACACGTAGCAAAAAGAACCCTGGCAAGCGTTCAAACAAGGGCGGTTAATCCCCCCTTTGCTTGCGAAAGCCAAACAAAAAGCGACCCTCGGGTCGCTTTTTTGTTTTGACGGGTACTTAAACCCTTCGCTAGACATTTACTCTGGCAATTCGATTTTGACTTCGAGCACTTCGAGGTTGTCGTGACGCTCCAAATTGACTTTGATGTCGTTTGGATTGATTTTCACGTATTTAGACAGCACGGCCACCAAGTCGCGCTGCAAATCAGGCAGGTAGTCGGGCTGTGGGTTACGACCCGTACGCTCGTGGGTGAGGATGAACTGCAAACGTTCTTTTGCCACGTTGGCAGTTTTTTTCTTCTCACCAAGTAAGAGAGAGAGCAACGACATGGCTTACTTCCCGCCAAACATGCGTTTGAACAATCCTGGTTTGACGTGCTCGGTGAAGCGCATGGGGACGTCCTCACCCAAGAAGCGGCTGATCACGTCTTTGTAGGCTTCCGACACATCGGTGTTTTCCAAATGAACCGCAGGCAAGCCTTGGTTCGAAGCGGTCAACACCGTCTCAGATTCAGGAATCACGCCAATCAATGGAATGCGCAAGATGTCTTGAATGTCTTCCAGCGACAGCATGTGGCCTTCTTCGACGCGGCTCGGGTTGTAGCGCGTGATGAGCAGGTGTTCTTTGATGGGTGTGTCGCCGTCAATCGCACGTTTGGTTTTGCTGCTGAGCATGCCCAAGATACGGTCTGAGTCGCGCACCGAAGACACTTCTGGGTTGGTCACCACCAAAGCCTCATCAGCAAAGTGCATGGCCATCATGGCGCCCACTTCGATACCGGCAGGTGAATCGCACACGATGTAATCGAACTTCATTTCTTTGAGTTCGTTCAACACGCGCTCCACACCGTCTTGTGACAGGGCGTCTTTGTCGCGCGTTTGAGAAGCAGCCAGCACAAACAAGTTGTCGCATTGTTTGTCTTTGATCAACGCTTGGTTCAGCGTGGCTTCACCATTGATGACGTTGATGAAGTCATACACCACGCGACGCTCGCAACCCATGATGAGGTCAAGGTTCCGCAGGCCGACGTCAAAGTCGATGACCACCGTTTTGAAACCGCGCAAAGCGAGGCCAGAGGAAAAACTGGCGCTGGTTGTGGTCTTGCCCACGCCGCCTTTGCCAGAAGTCACCACCACGATTTTTGTCATGAATAAAGCCCTAGTTGTTTCTGTTATTTAATTGCCGAATTTTACAGTGCTTGAATCACCAACTTATCACCTTGCAGGCTGATTTGCGCTGCTTTGCCGGCAACATCCGATGGCAACGGGGCATCGCCGCTGGTACGGTAAGTGCCAGCGATCGACAGCAGCTCGGCTTCGAGGCATGAGGTAAAGATACGTGCTTGCTCATCGCCGCGCGCGCCTGCAATGGCTTTGCCACGCAATGGGGCGTACACGTGGATGTGGCCATCGGCCATGATTTCGGCACCTGGGTTGACCATGGCCAACACAATCAGGTCGCGGCCCTTGGCATACACATGCTGGCCAGAGCGCAGGGGTTTGTCGATGACCATGGCGGCACCGCTCCCGGTTTGCACCTCGCGAACCACTTCAACCTCACGAATGACCTCTTGCACCACGGTTTCAACACGTGCCACTGCGGGGGCTTGAATGCTCAAATCACTGGCTTCAAACAAGCCGGCTTTGTGTGCATTAGCTAATTGGTGTTCATTTGCGCCGCGTATGGCCACGGGCAACATTTGGTGTGTGCGCAACATGAGGCAGACCGAGGGCAGGTCGAGCTGACGGTTGGGGTCTTCCAAAGCACTTAGGTCAATGACCACGGGGTCGTTGTCGAAGAAGCCGGGGGTAGCCCCTAGACGGCGTGCCATATCGGCTTGAAGGGCTGATGTGTCAGGGGTTTTGAGGAGAAAAGACACCAAGGGCAACGAGGCACTTTTGATTTCGTAGGCGTGTGGCGTAGCAGCTTGGTTCATGAAACTAACATCAAAAATAAAACCTGCACTTTACACGGCAAGGGCATTCATACCTCGGTAAACTTTTTGCTATGTCTTTCACGCCCACTGCCAGTACGCTTCTTGTTCCTTTTGCGCTGACCACGTTCGCGGCATTGGCGCAGCAAACCACAGCGCCCTCGACGGCCACCTCGGACATGGGCCGCATTGAAATCACCAGCGGCCGCGACAACGACACCCAGCAGCGCCGCGAATCCACCGCCAGCAAAATTGTGATTGGCCGTGAAGAAATTGAGCGTCAAGGCGACGCCAACCTAGGTGAAATTTTGAAGCGCATGCCCGGCATTACGTTGGGTGGTGCACCCGGTCGCGGCGGCGGCATTCGCATGCGTGGCATGAGTCAAGGCTACACACAAATCTTGCTTGATGGCGAACGCGTGCCGCCTGGTTTCTCGGTCGAGTCGCTCACGCCAGAGATGATTGAGCGCGTGGAAATTTACCGTGCACCTACCGCCGAGACAGGCGCTCAAGCGATTGCGGGCACCATCAACATCATCACGCGCGAAGGCCGCAAAGGCATGCCCACTGAGCTGAAAGTGGGATCGTCGTTTCAGGGGGGTTATGCCTCGCCCTCCGCCTCGTTGGTCAAGTACCACGACGCTGAGAAGTGGACGGCTAACTACACCTTGTCTGTGAACCGATTTGCAGCGCCTGACCACAGTGAAAACGATTTCACGCGCAACGATGGCACGGCGCGTTATCGCGTCAGCGATAGTCATTACGACCGTGAAGGCATGAATGCCACGGCACGTTTGCAATTCAAAGGCGACCCAGGTGAAACCTTCACGCTGATGCCCTTTGTGGCCTTGTCGCAAGGCAAGAGCCCTGGCGCGATACAGATTGACCAAACATTGCCGTCAGCGGTGTCAACCAGTGCCACAACAGAAAACAAAAATCACTTTGCCGTGGGACGCTTGAATGGTCAATGGCGACGCAAACTGTCTGCTGATAGCAACATGGAATGGAAGTTCAATGTGGGCGGCTGGAATAGCCACAATGAATATGCGCAAACTTTAGATGACCCCAGTCATCCGACCAGTTTCTTACCCAAGGTCCTTGATAACTCACACATCCAAGACAGGTCTGCCAATGTGGGAGGCAAGTACACCAACGTGATGGGTGGCGGGCACCAATGGGTGAGCGGAACCGAGGTGGAGGCCGTGCGTCGTACGCAAGAGGTTGTCGGAACCTATCAACTTTCTCAAGGCAGCGCAGACTACCAAGCGAGCTCTACGCGGTATGCCTTGTATTCACAGGATGAGTGGCAACTCACGCCGAATTGGGCCACCCATTTGGGGGCACGTCACGAAGGACTGATGACGGCGGGCAGCACGGCGGATGGTGATGTGAGTAATCGCAGCAGTGTGTTCACGCCGTTGCTGCATGCCATGTGGCGCCCAAATCCTGACAGTCGAGACCAAGTGCGTATGAGCCTCACGCGTAGCTTTAAAACGCCGACGATGCCCACGCTGTTAGCCAGACGAACCTACACCCGTGATGCTGAAAACAGCCGAACCAATCCCGATGTATCGGGCAATCCGAACCTCAAGCCAGAAATTGCAACAGGCTTAGATGTCGCGATTGAAAGGTATTTGCCGCAGGGCGGTGTGCTGAGCGCGAGCGCATTCCATCGCCGTGTGCAGAACCTGATTCGCAATGTCACCACCTACGAACCCGTGCCGGGCATTCCCAATACTTCGCGCTGGTTGTCCAGCCCGCAAAACATCAGTGAAGCCATCACCGAAGGCATTGAGCTAGAAGCCAAGTTCCGTATGGACCAATGGATTGACAAGGCGCCGCATGTGGACCTGCGCAGCAATGTGAGCTTTTACCGCTCACGCGTGCTCAGCATTGATGGCGCTAACAACCGCCTGGACCAGCAGCCTGACATGACGGCCAATCTTGGTGCGGATTACCGCTTGAGCGTGGTGCCGCTCACCTTGGGTGGCAACGTCAACTACAACCCAGGCTACAGCACGCGTTTGAGTGCCGAGCAGTTGGTGACGGTCTCGCAAAAACGTGTGATGGATGTGTATGGTTTGTGGCGTGTAGACGGCAGCACGGCATGGCGCCTGACCTTGAGCAACCTTGACCCACGCAACTACAACACGGGCAGTGTGTACACCGGTGGGGGTGTTGTGGAAAACAGCAATACCCAAAACCGCAGCTGGACCAATGCGCAAATCCTTCTGGAGAAAAAACTATGACGCAACGCGACGGTGCTTGGTATGACCGCATGTACAACAACCGCGCTTTGGTGCCTCAGCATGCCGCGCACTTTGCGCATTGGCGTGAGGCATCTTCCCAAGTGCGTGCCACGCACCGTTGCTTTCAAGACGTGGCCTATGGCCGTGGCTTGAATGAGACCCTAGATATTTTCCCAAGCGACACAGCGGGCGACAAATCTCCCGTGGTGGTGTTTGTGCACGGTGGCTATTGGCGCTCGCTCGACAAGGCTGACCATTCGTTCGTCGCGCCCACCTTCACTGCGCAAGGTGCCCATGTGGTGGTACCTAACTACGCGTTGTGCCCTGCAGTGACGGTGTCTGACATCACGCTGCAAATGGTCAAGTGCTTGGCTTGGGTGTGGCGCAACATCCATCGCTTTGGCGGTGACCCCAGTCGCATCACCTTGGTTGGGCATTCGGCAGGTGGTCATTTAGTGACCATGTTGCTGGCCTGCGATTGGAAAGCCTATGCCGCTGATTTGCCTGCGCATTTGGTGACCAAGGCTTTGTCAATTTCTGGTTTGTATGAGCTGGCTTCTGTGCAAGCCACGCCGTACCTGAAAGACAGCTTGCGCTTGACCGACGACGTGGTGCTGCGCAACAGCCCTGCGTGGATGCCTGCGCCCAAGCAGGGAACGCTTTACAGCGTGGCCGGCGGCATTGAGAGCGAAGAGTTCGTGCGCCACAACTCGCTGATGCAGCAAGCGTGGGGCAAAGCACATGTGCCCGTGGCTGAGGTCTTGGAAGGCTTGCAGCACTTCAGCATCGTTGAAGCACTCGCCCAGCCTGGTCACCGCTTGAACACCTTGGCCTTAGAGCTGCTGCATAAGTAAAAACCACAGCAATAAAAAAAGCCTGTCATTGCGCAAAGCAGACAGGCTTTTTTGTTCAGCCAAATTTGGCCTCAGCGCGATGTTTACATCAACAGATGTTCACCTGCGTTGTCGCCGCCCAAGGTCACGTAGTTAACTTTGCGCACGTCCATCAGCTTGGTGCCGCCGGCGTAGCTGATAGAGCTTTGCACGTCTTGTTCCATTTCGATGAGCGTGTTGGCCAACTTGCCTTTGACGGGCTCGAGGATGCGCTTGCCTTCCACGTGCTTGTACTCGCCTTTGTTGAAGTCAGAGGCTGAGCCGTAGTATTCCTTGAACAACTCGCCGTCCACTTCCACCGTCTTGCCTGGCGACTCTTCATGGCCTGCAAACAACGAACCAATCATGACCATGCTTGCGCCAAAGCGGATGCTCTTGGCAATGTCACCATGGCTGCGAATGCCGCCGTCCGCAATGATGGGCTTGGTCGCCACACGTGCGCACCACTTCACCGCTGACAACTGCCAGCCGCCTGTGCCAAAACCTGTTTTGAGTTTTGTGATACACACCTTGCCTGGGCCCACGCCCACTTTGGTCGCGTCAGCGCCCCAGTTTTCGAGGTCAATCACGGCTTCAGGTGTGGCCACGTTGCCTGCGATGATGAAGCTCTTAGGCAACTTGGCCTTGATGTAGCCAATCATGTCGCGCACGCTGTCGGCATGGCCATGGGCGATGTCTATGGTGATGTATTCAGGTGTCAAGCCAGCAGCAGCCAGTGTGTCCACGGTGGCGCGGTCTGGGCCTTTGACGCCCAAAGAGATCGAGGCGTACACACCCTTGGCGTGCATGTCTTTCACGAATTGGACATTGTCCAAATCGAAGCGGTGCATCACGTAAAAGTAATTGTTTTGCGCCATCCACAAGCAGATGTTTTCATCCACCACAGTTTTCATGTTGGCGGGGACGACGGGCAAGCGAAACTTGCGGCCACCCAGTTCAACACCTGCATCGCATTCAGAGCGGCTTTCCACGCGGCACTTGCGTGGCAGCAACAAGATGTTGTCGTAATCAAATATTTCCATATCCCAAGCTCCAGAATAAAACGTTCGAAGATTGAGCGCTTGGCTTGGCCGGTTTTTTTAGCCGCAAAAGGCAGACATAAAAAAACCGAGCGCAAGAATCTTGGGCCCGGTGGCTGATTCT
>CANGOY010000108.1 GCA_947455585.1 Comamonadaceae bacterium | reverse complement strand
TAACGTCCCTGCGGGCCGTGATGGCGCCGTATGAGCCACTGACCGCGACGTGAGCTGGTCAAAGCAAAACGATGTCGTACTGCTCTTGCGACATCGCCCCTTCAGCCTGCAAAGAGATGGGCTTACCAATGAAGTCGCTCAAGCCAGCCAAGTGCTGGCTTTCTTCGTCAAGCAACACATCAATCACATCGGGCGATGCAATCACACGGAACTCGCGTGGGTTGAACTGACGGGCCTCACGCAAAATTTCGCGCAGGATGTCATACGTCACCGTGCGCGCAGTTTTCACGCTGCCTTTGCCGTCACAGACAGGGCATGGCTCGCACAGCATGTGGGCCAGCGATTCGCGGGTGCGCTTGCGCGTCATCTCGACCAGGCCCAACGCTGAATAGCCGCTCACCATCGTCTTCACGCGGTCGCGGGCGAGTTGTTTGCGGAACTCGGCCAGCACGGCTTCGCGGTGGTCTTCGCGCGTCATGTCGATGAAGTCGGCAATGACGATGCCGCCTAGGTTGCGCAAGCGCAGTTGGCGGGCAATCGCACCAGCTGCTTCAAGGTTGGTTTTGAAAATGGTTTCGTCAAAGTTGCGTGCACCCACAAAGCCGCCAGTGTTCACGTCCACCGTGGTCAGGGCCTCCGTTTGGTCCACGATGAGGTAGCCGCCAGACTTCAGCTCCACACGGCGGCCCAAGGCCTTGCCCACTTCTTCATCAATGTTGAAGAGGTCAAAAATTGGGCGCTCGCCTTTGTACAGCTGCAGCTTGTCCACCGCGCTTGGCATGAACTCTTGTCCAAAGGTTTGCAGTTTTTTGAACTGCTCGGCCGAGTCGATGCGGATGGTTTGCGTGGTCTCGCTTACCAAGTCGCGCAACACGCGTTGCAGCAAACTCAGGTCTTGGTGGAGCAGCGATTTGGGGGGCAAGCGGGTAGCGGCTTCTTTGATACGCGCCCACGTCTTGCGCAAGTACGCAATGTCTTCGCCCAGTTCGGCATCACTGGCGTCTTCGCCATTGGTGCGCAGGATAAAGCCACCCGTTTGATTGCCTGTTTTGCCGTCTTGTGCAGCGGCTTCGGCCAAAGCTTGTAGACGTTGACGCAAAGCCTCGCGTTGCTCAAACGGGATTTTTTGGGACACGCCAATGTGTTGGTCTTGCGGCAAGAACACCAGCAAGCGGCCTGCAATGCTGATTTGCGAGGACAAGCGCGCGCCTTTGGTGCCAATCGGGTCTTTGATGACTTGCACCAACAACGACTGACCTTCAAATACTTGCTTTTCAATCGGCACGACTGCGGCTGGCTCGCCCTTGTCGTCGGCGTGTCGTGCGGCCACACTGCTCATCAGGTCGGCCACATGCAAAAACGCGGCACGCTCAAGGCCAATGTCGATGAACGCCGATTGCATGCCCGGCAGCACGCGCGCCACTTTGCCCAAGTACACATTGCCCACCAAGCCGCGCTCAAGCGTGCGCTCGACGTGTAGCTCTTGCACCGCGCCAGTTTCTACCACCGCAACGCGGGTTTCTTGAGGCGACCAGTTGATGAGGATGTCTTGTTGCATGTGAAGGTCCGCAAGTAAAAGGGAGTTAGACCTTGAATCCAAACGCGCGCAACAGCTGCGCGGTTTCAAACATGGGCAGCCCCATGATGCCAGAGTAGCTGCCGCTGATGTGCTCGATGTACGCAGCAGCCCTTCCCTGCACCGCATACGCGCCAGCTTTGCCCATGGGCTCGCCGCTGGCCACGTAGGTTTGTATTTGTGTACGCGTCAAAGGCGCAAAGCGCACGTTGGACACGCTGAGTGCCTGCTCGGTTTTGAGCGGCTGGCCCGATTTAGAGAGCGTGCCCATCGCAACCGAGGTCAACACGCGGTGGGTTTGACCGCTCAAAGCGCCAAGGATTTGCGCCGCATGCTTGGCGTCATCGGGTTTGCCCAAAATGGTTTTACCCAAGGCCACGGTGGTGTCGCTGCACAGAACCGGCGCTAATGGCAAGCCACGGCGCTTCATGCGAGCCAAGGCAGCTTCTAGCTTCAGCAAAGTCACACGTTGCACATAGGCGCGAGGGGCTTCGTTGGGCAACACCACTTCTAGCGCTTCGGCGTCTTCTGTGTCGTCGGCCAGCAAAAGCTCGTAGCGCACGCCCAGCTGCTCTAGCAGTTGACGGCGGCGTGGGCTTTGTGAGGCGAGATAAACGAATTTGGAGTCGGGCATAAATAGCTCTAGTGGCTTCACTCGCGGTGATAAGGATGGTTGGCGTTGATGGACCATGCACGATAGAGCTGCTCCACCAACAGCACGCGCACCATGGCGTGCGGTAGGGTCAGGTCTGAAATGCGGATGCGCTCGTGCGCTTGTTTTTTGAACTCGGGGCACAAGCCATCAGGTCCGCCAATGACCAAGGCCACATCGTCGGCTTCGAGCTGCCAGTGTTTGAGCTTGGTGGCCAATGCCACGGTGGTGAGGTTGGTGCCGCGCTCATCCAAGGCCACGATGCGGCAACCCCGCGGAATGGCGGCTTCGATTCGCTCGCGCTCGGCGGCGTAGATGGTGTCTAAGGTTTTAGAGCTGCGCGGCTCGGTTTTAACGGCCTTGAGCTCGACCTTCAGCTCGAACGGAAACCGCTTGGCGTAATCATCCCAAGCGGTTTGCGCCCAGTCGGGCACACGTTGGCCGACTGCGACGACCCACAGCTTCATGCGTTGCGGGCGGTGGTCTTTTTAGCGGCGGGTGGACGCTTGCCCGTTGGCTTGCCGGCCGTGGTCGAAGCGCTACGTGCGGCAGCTTTGGCGGTTGACTTGGCACCTTTGAGGCCCACGGTCTTGACAGGCAACTTGGCTGGCGCTGCGGCTGGCTTTTTGGCTGCTGCAGTTTTGGCTGGTGCACTCTTGGCAGTTGCTGATTTAGCAGTAGTCGTTTTAGCAGGTGCTGCTTTGACGGGGCCGCGTGTCGAGGTGCTGCGCGAGGCTGGCTTGGCTGCATCGCTGCGCGTGTAAGAGGCGCGTGAGCTCGAATCAGCGCGTGAACCGGAGCTTGCACGAGCAGCAGGCTTCTTGTCACCAGCGGCTGTTTTCTTGGCTGCTGGTTTTTTGGCTGCCGATTTCTTAGCGGGCGCCTCTTCAGGCTCAGCGACTTTGGCAGGTTTAGGTGCGCCAAACTTCAAACGCACAGGCTTCTCGCCCCAAATTTCTTCGAGGTTGTAGTAGCCACGGATGGTGGGCTGCATGACGTGGACCACCACGGCGCCGCAATCCACGATGATCCATTCGCCGTTGTCTTCGCCTTCAATACGGGGCTTGCCAAACCCTGCGTCGCGCACTTTGTCGCGCACGCTGGCGGCCAAGGCTTTGGTTTGACGGTTGGATGTACCCGACGCCACGATGACACGCTCAAACAGCGAGGACAAGTGCTCGGTGTCAAACACCACGAGGTCTTGGGCTTTGACGTCCTCCAACGCATCCACGACGGTGCGTTGCAATTTTTGGACATCTTTTTTGGCGGAGGTTTCGGTCATCTGTTTTATCGGTAAAGGCTGTGTTTTTCAATGTAGTGCTGCACAGCGGCAGGCAACCACGCGTGCATCTTGGAGTCTGCATGTGTGCCTTGGGCAACGTGCGCACGAATTTCGGTGGCACTCACATTCAGGCTTGGCATGTCCAAGCGTTGTACGTCGGGGGATACCGCATTGTGCCACTGACTGGCCATGCTGCCCTGCCCTTCGATGGGTCGATTGGCCACCACCACGGTGGCGAGGCTCAAAATGTCTTGCCAACGGTGCCATGTTTTGAAGGCATTGGCTTGGTCTGCACCAATGAACAGGTACAAATCGGCCTCGGGTTGCTCAGCTTTGAGCTCTTCTAGTGTCTCAACCGTGTAGGTGGCACCTTGGCGGTCTATCTCGCGCGCGTCCACTGTCGCTTGAGGCACATCGGCAAACGCCAAACGTGTCATAGCCAAACGGTGTGGCGACGGTGTGAGTGTGCGGGCCTTATGCCATGCGTCACCCGTGGGGATGATGCGCAGCTCGGCCAAGTCAAACTGCTCTATCGCGTGCTTGGCCAGCGCAATATGCGCAATGTGTGGCGGGTCAAACGAACCGCCAAAGATGCCTAGGCGCTTGGCGTGATTCAAAGCCAATTTCGCGGCACCAAAAAGTCATGCAACAAGTCATGCTCTGGTGTGCCCGCTTCTGGCTGGTGCTGGTACGACCAGCTCACCAACGGTGGCATGGACAACAGAATCGACTCGGTGCGTCCGCCCGACTGCAGGCCAAAGTGCGTGCCACGGTCCCACACGAGGTTGAACTCCACATAGCGGCCACGGCGGTACAGCTGATGGTCGCGCTCGCGCTCGCCATAAGGTGTGTTCACTCGGCGGTCCACGATGGGCAAATACGACTCCAGGAAAGCATCACCCACACTTTTGAGCATTTCAAAACTGCGCTCAAAGCCCAGTTCAGAAAAGTCGTCAAAGAAGATGCCGCCAATGCCGCGCTGCTCATTGCGGTGCTTGTTGCAGAAGTACTCATCGCACCAAGTTTTAAAGCGTGGGTAAAGCTCGTCACCAAAAGGCTGCAACGCGTCATGGCACACCTGATGGAAATGCTTGGCGTCTTCGGCGTAGCCGTAGTAAGGCGTGAGGTCCATACCGCCGCCAAACCACGCTACGGGTTTGCCGTTAACGGGCGTGGCCACAATCATGCGCACGTTCATATGCACGGTGGGCACATAGGGGTTGCGGGGGTGAAACACCAGCGACACGCCCATGGCTTCAAACGGTGCGCCCGCCAACTCGGGGCGGTGCTGCGTGGCAGAAGGCGGTAGCTTGGGGCCGCGCACATGCGAAAAGCCGCAGCCTGCCCGCTCAAAGACGGGGCCGTTTTCTAAGATTTGGGTGATGCCGTTGCCCTGCAACAGCTCGCCCGGGCCCTTCTCCCACTTGTCCACCAAGAACTTGGCTTGGCCGTCTTTGGCTTCAATCGCTCTGGTGATGCGGCTTTGCAGGCCAATCAGGTAGTCGCGCGCGGCAGCTACAACGTGTTCGTGGGTTTGTGTGGTCATCGTGTGGTTAATTCAAAGAAGCTGTGTTTGGCACATCGGCCGCCACAGATATGCGCGGCGGCAATGGGCGAATCGGCGCAGCTTGGTTCACATAAAAACCCTGCACGCCCTCGTACACCTTGGCCATGTGTGCATAGTCGGCTTGCACGTCGCCAGTCAAACGCATGAAGTCGGTGACCTTAGCCAGCTTCTTGCCGTAATCAATGTGCAGCATAAGCAAGGGCACATCTGCCCCCAAAGCCAGTTGGTAAAAACCACTGCGCCAACCATCGGTCAGCTTGCGCGTACCTTCGGGTGACAGGCCAATCCAAAGTATTTCGTCGTTTTGCTTGTGTCGTTTTAGAGAGTCCACCATCTCGCCCACCACGCCCTTGGGCGATGAGCGGTCAATCGGCACAGCGCCAATGAAGCGAATCCAGCGGCCAAACAGCGGGATGCGAAACAAACTGTGTTTGGCAAAGAATTGAATCGGCAATCCCGCCGCCCACTTGACCGGCATCATGGTGATGAAGTCCCAGTTGCTGGTGTGCGGGTAGCCAATCAATACGCCTTGCTTGGAGGGCAAGCCATCAAACTCAATCTTCCAGCCCATCAGCTTGACGAGCCATGCGGCCCACGCTTGAGGTTTGCATTGCACAGGCATGGGTTTGGTGAACTCGGTCATCTGTTTTTATAAGCAATCGGTTGAATGAGGACTAGCGTCGGCGTTATTGAAACACTCAGCGCGCAATTGCGCGGTAGCCAATGTCGGTGCGGTACTGCACGCCATCGAAGTGAATGCCCTTGATGGTGTCGTAAGCCTGCTGCTGAGCCAGCTTCAAAGTGCCACCCAAAGCAGTCACGCACAACACGCGGCCACCGCTGGTGACCACTTGGCCGTCAACCATTTGCGTGCCAGCGTGGAACACCACCACATCGTCTGTGTCTTGCGGCAAACCGGTGATGGCGTCGCCCTTGCGTGGGCTCATGGGGTAGCCATGTGCAGCCAACACCACGCCAATGGCGGTGCGGCGGTCCCACTCCAACTCGAAGTCGTCAAAGCGAGTCTCTGCATTGGTTGCTGTGGCAGCCATCAGCACATCGACCAAATCGGTTTTCAGGCGCGCCATGATGGGTTGGGTTTCGGGGTCGCCCATGCGGCAGTTGAATTCGAGGGTTTTGACATGGCCTTGCGGGTCAATCATCAAACCTGCGTACAAGAAGCCAGTGAACGGAATACCGTCTTTTTCCATGCCCTTCATGGTGGGCAAAATGATTTCGCGCATCGCACGGGCATGCACCTCGGGCGTGACCACGGGGGCAGGCGAATACGCGCCCATGCCGCCGGTGTTGGGGCCTTGGTCTGCGTCCAGCAAGCGCTTGTGGTCTTGACTGGTGGCCAGTGGCAACACGGTTTTGCCATCGCACATGACGATAAAGCTGGCCTCTTCGCCTTGTAAAAACTCTTCAATCACCACGCGCGCGCCGCCTTCGTTGTGGCTCACGCCCAGCTTGTTGTCGAGCAAC
>CANGOY010000107.1 GCA_947455585.1 Comamonadaceae bacterium | reverse complement strand
TTCCTTCCCACGCTCGGTCGCCCTCACGCAGTTGCGCTTCACTTTGCTCACTGTGACCAGCTCGCAGCGGGACTTACACCCGCAGGTGTGCGCCCATGCTGGGCGCACAAAAGAAAGGCCGCTCATGCAATATTGCATAAGCGGCCTTTTCGTTGCGCATACCGGTCTAGTAAATCAAACGTTCGGGGTTGATTTCTTGCAGGATGGTGGTGGCAATTTCTTCAATGCTCTTGTGTGTGGTGGACAGCCAGCGAATGCCTGCGCGGCGCATCATGGCTTCGGCCTCGGCCACTTCGTGGCGGCAGTTGGGCAGGCTGGCGTATTTGGAGTCAGGGCGGCGCTCGTTGCGAATTTCACTCAGGCGCTCGGGTTGAATGGTCAGGCCAAAGATTTTCTTTTTGTGCGGCATCAGGGCGGGGGGCAGCTGGCGACGCTCAAAGTCTTCAGGAATCAACGGGTAGTTAGAGGCTTTCAAGCCGTGTTGCATGGCCAAGTACAAGCTAGTGGGGGTTTTTCCGCTGCGGCTCACACCCACCAAAATGACGTCTGACAACTCCAGGTCGCGGTTGAGCTGGCCATCGTCATGGGCCAAGCTGAAGTTGATGGCCTCGATACGGTCTCGGTATTCCTTGCTTTTGCTAGCGTCGGAGAATCGGCCCACGCGGTGGTTGGATTTGATGCCCAGCGCTTGCTCCAGTGGGTTCACAAAGGTGCCAAACATGTCCATCAGCATGGTTTTGCCTTTGCAGCCGTCCAAGATGACAGTCAGTACCTCCATGTTCACCAGGGTCGTGAACACAATGGGCTTGCGGCCCTCCAATTCGCCCGTGTGCAAAATTTGGCGAACAGCTTGGTGGGCCTTGTCCACCGAATCCACAAACGGAACGCGGATGTGGCGAAATTTCACCTCGAACTGCGCCAAGATGGCGTTGCCAAAGGTTTCTGCGGTGATGCCAGTGCCGTCAGACACGAAGAATACGCTGGGATTGGGCATGAAAAACTTTCAATAGAAACCACGGGGTTGGGCGGGGGAGGCACCTTGTCGGCCACCTACAATATTGCATTATCCGAATTTCGCCACGAAGACTGATCGACCCATTCAAAAAAATACAAAGTCGCCGCGCTGCATGGCCGCACCCGTTTTAACTTTTGGAGCTTGTCTATGACTGCACTTTTCAGCCCTACCGCCTTGGTGGTTCCTTTCGAAAAACTTCGAATGACGGACGTCGAATCCGTTGGCGGTAAAAACGCCAGCCTCGGCGAAATGATTTCGCAACTGCCCACCGGCGTGCGCGTACCCACCGGCTTTGCCACCACCGCCCACGCCTTCCGTGAGTTCTTGGCTTACGACGGCTTAGCCGACAAAATCAACGCCCGTTTGGACAAGCTCGACACCGAAGACGTGCGTGCTTTGGCCGAAGTTGGCGCCGAAATTCGAGCCATGGTGGAAGCCCAGCCTTTCCCCGCTGATCTGCAAAAAGCCATTGCCGATGAATTTGCGACCTTGTCTGCTGGCAACGCCGCAGCCACTTTTGCTGTACGTTCATCAGCCACGGCTGAAGACTTGCCCGACGCTTCTTTCGCTGGCCAACAAGAAACTTTCCTCAACGTGCACGGCATTGACGAAGTGCTGCACAAGATGAAGGAAGTGTTTGCCTCCTTGTACAACGACCGCGCCATCAGCTATCGCGTGCACAAGGGCTTTGCCCACGCCGATGTGGCTTTGTCTGCCGGCGTACAACGCATGGTGCGCTCTGACTTGGGCGCTGCGGGTGTGATGTTCACTATCGACACCGAATCTGGTTTTGAAGACGTGGTGTTCATCACTTCTAGCTATGGCCTCGGTGAGACCGTGGTGCAGGGCGCTGTGAACCCCGACGAGTTCTATGTGCACAAGCCAACCCTGAAAGCTGGCAAGCGCGCCGTGATTCGCCGCAACTTGGGCTCCAAGCTGTTGCAAATGGAGTTCTCGACAGCCGAAGAGAAAAAAGCCACCGGCAAATTGGTCAAGACCACCGATGTGCCCACTGAGCTGCGCAACCGTTATTCATTGACTGACGCTGACGTTGAGCAATTGGCGCACTACGCCGTGGTGATCGAGACGCATTACGGCCGTCCCATGGATATCGAATGGGGCAAAGACGGCACAGACGGCCTCTTGTACATCTTGCAAGCCCGTCCAGAAACCGTGAAGAGCCAGGCCAAAGGTCAGTCCGAGTTCCGCTACAAGCTCAAAGGCCACAGCACTGTGTTGGCCGAAGGCCGCGCGATTGGCCAAAAAATTGGCACCGGTCCTGTGCGCTTGGTGCACAACATCAGCGAGATGGACACGGTTCAGCCTGGCGATGTGTTGGTGACCGACATGACCGACCCCAACTGGGAACCTGTGATGAAGCGCGCCAGCGCCATCGTGACCAACCGTGGTGGCCGTACCTGCCACGCCGCCATCATTGCGCGCGAGTTAGGTATTCCTGCGGTGGTAGGTTGCGGTGACGCAACTGAGCGCTTGAAAGACGGCACCTTGGTGACCGTGAGCTGTTCAGAAGGCGACACCGGCAAAATTTACGACGGTTTGTTAGAGACCGAAGTGACCGAAGTGCAGCGCGGCGAAATGCCCAGCATCAAAACCAAAATCATGATGAACGTGGGTAACCCACAGTTGGCGTTTGACTTCTGCCAGTTGCCCAACGAAGGCGTGGGCTTGGCTCGCTTGGAGTTCATCATCAACAATAACATTGGCGTACACCCCAAAGCGATTCTTGACTACCCCAATGTGGATGCCGATTTGAAGAAGGCGGTTGAGTCTGTGGCCCGTGGCCATGCGTCACCCCGCGCTTTCTATGTGGACAAAGTCGCCGAAGGCATTGCAACCATCGCTGCGGCGTTCTGGCCAAAACCAGTCATCGTGCGCATGTCCGACTTCAAGTCCAACGAATACCGCAAACTCATTGGCGGCAGCCGCTACGAGCCAGAGGAAGAAAACCCAATGCTGGGCTTCCGTGGTGCCGCGCGCTACATCAGCGAAGACTTCGGCGAAGCCTTTGCCATGGAATGCGAAGCCATGTGCCGTGTGCGTAAAGACATGGGCCTTACCAACGTGCAAGTCATGGTGCCTTTCGTTCGCACCTTGGGCCAGGCCGAACGCGTGACCAACTTGTTGGCCGAGCACGGCCTGAAGCGCGGCGAGAACGACCTCAAGGTCATCATGATGTGCGAAGTGCCTAGCAACGCCATCCTCGCCGACGACTTCTTAAAGTTCTTCGACGGCTTCTCCATCGGCTCGAACGACTTGACCCAACTCACCTTGGGCCTGGACCGTGATTCTGGCTTGGAGTTGTTGGCCGCTGACTTTGACGAGCGCGACCCCGCTGTGAAAGCTTTGCTCAGCAAAGCCATCGCTGCGTGTTTGGCGCAAGGCAAGTACGTGGGCATTTGCGGCCAAGGCCCTAGCGACCACCCCGACTTCGCGCATTGGTTGGCCGATCAAGGTATCACCTCGATTTCGCTCAACCCAGACAGCGTGATTGACACTTGGAAGTCACTGGCCAAGTAAGCCACTTTGGTACAGCAGTCACCATCAGCCTCTGAGTCAGAGGCGCCGCATCCAGCAAGCATCGAAGTCGCGGCCTTGCCGAGACGGGCGTTGTTGGGTGTGGTGGGGCTGGTGGTCTTGACGGTGGGATCTTTGGGTTTGGCTTGGCGCTTGCCTGACATGACCCTGCTGCATTTTTTGTGGGTGGCACAAGCGGTCCCCGTGCTGTACTTTTTGCTCGCATGGTGGGGCATGCAGCCTGCGCATTCCAATGATGACGCGTGTTAAATCTTGGCCTTGGCGCTTGTTGCTGCTCAGCTTTGCTGGGCTGGTGGTGTTGACGCTTTTGCTGCTGCTGGCCGACTTTGCGGGCGTACCCAAGGGCGTGGTGAATGGCTTTTTCTTGGTGGTGTCCATCATTGGCTACGCGCTGATTGGCATGTTTTGTCGCACCACCATTCCCGAAGAGTATTTCGTAGCGGGGCGCAGCATCAGTGCGCCGCTCAATGGCATGGCCACGGCTGCCGATTGGATTTCTGCCGCTTCTTTCATCGGTCTCACCGGCATTTTGATTTCCGATGGTTTTGTAGGCGACGGCCAGCATCCAGGCGGCTTGGCGTATTTGCTGGGCTGGACGGGGGGTTTTTGCTTGCTCGGCTTTTTGTTTGCTGCCAAGCTCAATTTGTCTCAGTCCATCACGATTCCTGAGTTTTTAGGCCGTCGATTTGACAGCGCGGCCGTGCGTTGGTTGGCTGCATGGGGCGCTATTTTGTGCTCAAGCATTTACCTCGTTGCGCAAATTTATGGCATCGGTCTTGTGGCCTCCATGCTCTCGGGCTTGACCTTTGAGTTGGGTGTTTTCTTGGCGCTGGGCGGCGTGCTGCTATGTTCATTCTTGGGTGGCATGCGTGCTGTCACTTGGACGCAGGGGGTGCAGTGCGTGGTCATCGTGGTGTCTATGGTGGTGTTGGGAATGGCGGTGTCTTTCAAGACACAAGGCCATCCTTTTGTCACCCTTGCTGCGGCGCAGTCGTTGCCGCAAATTCAGGCACGTGCCAAACAAATCGAAGCAGACCCAGCTGAGCTCGCCACGCGCGAAGTCATTGGCTTGCGTATGAGCAATCTAGATGTCAAGATTTCCGAGCCTGTGTATGCCCGCGAGGTTGAGCGCCAAACGGTGGCACGGCAGGTGGCCAAGGCCAAGGCTGAAAATGCATCTTTGCGTGAGATTCAAAAGTTAGAAGCCAATCCCGCATGGCGTGAGACATCGGTCGACCGGTTGGTAGGCGCTTGGCAGGCTGAGCGAGAGGTGTTGGCTGAGGCAATTTATCGCCCTGTAGGCTTTCAGGCGCCATCTTTGAGTGGTTGGAATCAAGGCTGGTTCAACAGCTTGGCGTTGGTGTTTTGTTTGATGTTGGGCACCGCAGCGTTGCCGCATATTTTGGTGCGTTCGTACACGACGGCGACCCCTGTTGAGGCTGAACGTTCGGTCGTGTGGGCTTTGGCCATCATTGTTGTGGTTTATCTGTGTGCGTCGTCCTTGGCGGTGTTGCTCAAGTCATTTGTGTTGACGGAGTTGGTGGGCTCACATTTGGACCAACTGCCGGATTGGGCTGACCGTTTGAAGCTGCGCAAGCTGGCGCTGTTGAACATTCAAGATTACAACCACGACGGCATCGTGCAGTTTGCAGACATCCGCTTGTTCAACGACTATTTGGTGTTGGGTGTGCCAGAGATGACACACATCTCATCGGTCTTTACAGGGTTGTTGGCTGCTGGCGCTTTGGCTGCTGCATTGTCGACGGCTGATGGGCTGCTGCTGACCATCTCGAATGCCTTGGCGCAAGACCTTTATTTCCAAACCGCAGAGCCCAATGCGCCGCCATTGCGGCGTGTGATGTTGTCCAAAATTTTGCTGATGGTGGTGGCTTTGCTAGCCGCTTGGTTTGCCACGAACCGGCCTGTGAGTATTTTGTTTTGGGTGACGTGTGCGTTTTCTTTGGCTGCCTCTACATTTTTTCCTGTTTTGTTGTTGGGTATTTATTGGCGCGGCATGAACCGGGTAGGGGCCTTGTTGGCCATGGTCTCTGGTTTGGCTGTCAGTGTGTACTACATCGCAGCCAACCACGCCTGGGTACAAATGCGCCTGCATCTGCAAGCGTCCGACACCTTGTGGTTTGGGTTAGACCCCGTTTGTGCGGGTGTTTTTGGTGTGCCCGTAGGCTTGTTGTTTGGCTATCTGGGTAGCAAACTGGCAAGACCGCGTAAAAATTGACTATAATCGTGGGCTTTTCCCTTGCTGCCAGCGTCAGACGCCGCAGGCAGCTTCACATCCACAAGGAGTGTCCATGCGTCATTACGAAATCATTTTGTTGATCCATCCGGATCAAAGCGAGCAAGTTCCAGCCATGCTGGAGCGTTACAAAGGCATGATCACCGCTGGTGGTGGTGCTATTCATCGTACGGAAGACTGGGGTCGCCGCCAGTTGGCCTACATGATCAACAAGCTTGCCAAAGCTCACTACATTTGCTTGAACATCGAAGCTAGCCAAGCTGTGATGTCTGAACTCGAACACGCGTTCAAGTTCAACGATGCTGTGTTGCGCCACATGACTGTCTTGCGTAAGAAGGCTGACACAACGCCTTCCGTCATGATGAAGACAGTCGAGCGCGAAGAAGCTCGCAAGAACCAGCAAGCTGAGTTCGCGGGCTAATTGCTGACCCTTTACAAGGTTTGAACCACGTTGTTTTGAATGCTTGTGTTGTGGAGGCTTCGGCCCTGCGATACACCCCAGCCGGTTTACCCGCCATTGATGTGAGTCTCGAGCACGAGTCTGACATTCAAGAAGCAGGGCAAAAGCGACAAGTCAAAGCAACCGTCAAAACAGTCGCCTTGGGTTCCTTAGCTGAGCGAATTGCTCAACTTCCCCTCGGTAGCCTTTGGCAGTTCAGCGGCTTTTTAGCCTCACCTCGTAACAGCAAAAACGTCGTTTTTCATATTCAAGATTTTCAGCAAATTTCATAGGAGGCCCAGATCATGGCCACATTCAAGAAATT
>CANGOY010000106.1 GCA_947455585.1 Comamonadaceae bacterium | reverse complement strand
GTAAGGGAACGGGCCAATGCCCAGCATGCCGTTCTCGCTTTGCAGCCACACTTCCACGTGGTCTGGCACGTGGTTGGCCACCAGCGTGGGAATACCGATGCCGAGGTTCACATAAAAACCGTCTTGCAGTTCGCTTGCCGCACGTGCGGCCATTTCGTCTTGAGTCCAAGCCATGGTGGTGTCCTTATTTACGGTCGCGGGTGGTGCGCTTTTCAATGCGCTTCTCGGGCGTGGCGTTAAGCACGATGCGGTGCACGTAAATGCCAGGCAAGTGAATGTCGTCAGGGGCCAGTTCGCCGGTAGCCACAATGCGCTCGACTTCCACAATACAAATCTTGCCTGCGGTAGCCGCAGCGGGGTTGAAGTTGCGCGCCGTCATGTTGAAGCGCAGGTTGCCTGAGCGGTCAGCCACGTCTGCTTTGATGAGCGAAATTTCTGGCACGAGTGAGCGCTCCATCACGTAGGTTTCGCCGTCGAAGTCGCGCAGCTCTTTGCCTTCGGCCACCAAGGTGCCCACACCCGTTTTGGTGAAGAAGGCCGGAATGCCAGCGCCGCCAGCACGCAGCTTTTCAGCCAGAGTACCTTGGGGAGTGAATTCAAGTTCCAACTCGCCAGAGAGGTATTGGCGCTCGAACTCTTTGTTCTCGCCCACGTAGCTGGAAATCATTTTTTTGATTTGGCGGGTTTCGAGCAACTTGCCCAAACCAAAGCCGTCCACGCCAGCGTTGTTAGAGATGACGGTCAAGTCCTTGACGCCTGTGTCGCGCAAGGCGTCAATCAGGGCTTCAGGAATGCCACACAAGCCAAAACCACCCACAGCCATCAGTTGGCCATCGGCCACGATGTCTTTGAGTGCTTCAGCAGCAGAAGGGAAAACTTTGTTCAAGGGATGCTCCAGTCAAAGTACAACAGAATGGCATTACGATACTACGTAACCAACTACGTAGTTTTTCGTAAGCACAGACCCCTTAAAGCCTTCGCATGATTGATTACCGCCAAGCCTTTGACCTTGCCCCGGTCGGCCTCGTGCTGTCGCGCAACCGCACGATGGTGGACTGCAACCAACACGTGTGCGACATGTTTGGCACCACGCGCGAGCAGCTGATTGGCCAGTCTTTTCAAGTGCTGTATCCCAGTGCGGATGAGTACGAGCGCACGGGCGCACGCATCAAACTCAGCCTGAACGCCAAGGGGCTGTACGCCGACGACCGGCTGATGAAGCGCATTGATGGCCGCCTTAAAGGCGAGCCGTTTTGGTGTCACGTGACGGGCCGAGCCTTGAACTTGGATTCACCCCACGAAGCAGGCATTTGGAGTTTTGAAGACCTGAGCGCCACACGCCCCGTGCGCGCTGAGCTGACCACGCGTGAGCGCGAAGTGGCGGCGTTTTTGATGGAGGGTATGACCTCCAAAGAAATTGGCCGAGCGCTGGGCATCAGCCACCGGACGGTGGAGATTTACCGCGCCAAGCTGATGCGCAAATACAAGGCATCGACCACCGCTGACTTGGTGCACAAGCTAGTGGTCGGCTAAGCCTGCCACTCAGCTTTTTGCCATAAGCGCGTGTTTAAGCTTTAGGCCCGTCCACCACTTCAGCAGCGGCCCTAAAGCCTTCCACTGCCGTAGGTACGCCGCAATAAATGGCCGCGTGCAACAACACTTCTTGCAGTTCTTCTTTGGTCGCACCGTTGTTCAGTGCGCCGCGCACATGGCCTTTGAGCTCGTGTGTTTTACCTAAGGCGGTGAGCATGGCCACGGTGATGAGACTGCGCGTTTTCAAGTCCAAAGCATCGCGCTGCCATGAGTCACCCCACGCTGCGCGGGTGATGTGGTGCTGCATGGGCAAGGTGAAATCGGTAGCACCGTCAAACGCTTTGTCCACAAAGGGCTGGCCCATCACTTGGGTGCGTTTGGCCAAGCCGTTTTGAAATGCAGCATCGGTGGGGTGTGCGTGTTTGTCTGTCATGTGAACTCCGTCGATTTAAATTTGCGCCAAGGATAATCGCTGGCATGAACTGTCGCAGCGAATGCGGCGCGTGTTGCATTGCGCCCTCCATCACCAGCCCCCTACCGGGCATGCCACATGGCAAACCGGCGGGTGTGCCTTGCGTGCAATTGCTGCCCGACATGCGATGCGCGGTGTTTGGTAGACCTGAGCGGCCGGCCTTTTGTGGCGGGCTACAACCCGCAGCCGAGATGTGTGGCGTAGACCGCAATGCTGCACTGCTGTGGCTCACACAGCTGGATGCAGCCACCGCCCCTCATGCCATTAAGGCGTGACCATCTCGCGCACCCAATCGGGCAAGTCCACCGCTTTTTGCTTGGGGAAGTCCACCCAAATGGTGGTGGCGCCGCCTGCGGCGTAAATCACGCCAGGGTTAGCCGCCTGCTCCATCGTGGCCCATGTCTCGAATGTGGTTCGACC
Organism: Comamonadaceae bacterium; assembly: GCA_947455585.1. GTDB lineage: Bacteria > Pseudomonadota > Gammaproteobacteria > Burkholderiales > Burkholderiaceae_C > Limnohabitans. Next base: position 4,190 of record CANGOY010000106.1, on the reverse strand, counting down.
GGGGTCGCTGGCATACATCTTCACCAGTACATCGCCCGGATATTCGAGCTGTTTGTAAAAGTTACAAAACGCATTCACGATCACAGGGCCCGCGCCCTCTGGCCCCGGCGCAGCATTGAATTGCTGCAACCAATCGACCCGCGCAATTTCAAGGTAGCGAAAGTAAATCGTGTTGTTGACGTGGCCCATCGCGTCCATATCGCCCCAACGCATGGGGATGGTGCATTCGTACACCAGCTTTTTCTTCTCGGGAATTTCGTATCTCATACCGAAAATCCATCGTCAGCCGAAATGATGGCGCCATTGATGAACGAGCTTTCGGCACTGGCAAGCAGCACCAGCAAGGCATCCAAATCTTGCGGGTTGCCAATGCGTTTGCGCGGCAGCATGTTCACCAGCTTTTGGCCTTGCTCGGTTTGCCAGTGGTGGTGGTTGATTTCGGTGTCGATGTAGCCAGGGCAAATCGCATTCACGTTGATGCCGAAGCGCCCCCACTCCATCGCCAACACCTTGGTCATTTGGATGACGGCGGCTTTACTCATGCAATATGGGCCAATTTGCGGCAATACGCGCAGACCCGCCACTGAAGCGATGTTGATGATGCGCCCACCGGTGTAGGTGCCGGGCGCTGCGCCCTTGGCGCGGGCCAGCATGCGCTTGCCCACTTCTTGCGCCACAAAGAATGAGCCTCGCACGTTGGTGTTGAAGGTGAAATCGAAGTCTTCTTCGGTCACATCTTGCACGCGCTGAGTGGTGCTCACGCCCGAGTTGTTCACCAAGATGTCGATGCTGCCCACCTCAGTCTCGGCATGGGCCACGGCGGATTTGATGCTGCCCAGCGTGGTCACGTCCAAGCTCACCACATGAGCGTCGCCGCCTTCGGCTTGCAGCTCTGCGCGCAGCTCTTTGAGCTTTTCCACACGGCGGCTGGCCAGCACCACGGCAGCGCCTGCGCGTGACAAGGTGCGGGCAAACTGCGCTCCCAAACCACTGGATGCACCGGTGACCAAGGCCACGCGGCCCGACAAATCCATGCTGTACGCCATGCTGAGCTCCTGAATGTTGAGTTATTTCATTATGACAAGTGCGTTGTTGACTGCCCCTAAAATCTGTCTCACCTCTGACAACAGACCGAGACATCACACATGACACAAGAAGAAATCCTCGCCCAGTTCGGCCCACGCGAAGCCATGGAATACGACGTGGTTGTGATTGGCGGCGGCCCCGGTGGTTTGGCCACGGCCATTCGCATCAAACAGCTCGCCGCTGAAAAGGGCAACGACGTTTCAGTGGTAGTGCTGGAAAAAGGCTCAGAGCCAGGCGCACACATCTTGTCAGGCGCGGTGATGGACCCCAAGGCCATGAACGAGCTCATTCCCAACTGGAAAGAACTCGGCTGCCCCATCAACCAAGAAGTCACGGGCGACGACGTGCTGTTTCTCAATGAAACCGGCGCACAACGCACCCCCGATTGGCTGCTGCCCCGCAACTTCCACAACGACGGCTGCTATGTGGTGGCGCTCGGCAATGTGGTGAAGTGGATGGCGGCACATGCTGAATCCATGGGCGTGGAAATCTTCCCTGGCTTCACGGCGGCTGAAGTGCTTTACAACGATGATGGCTCCGTCAAAGGCGTGGCCACTGGCAACCTCGGCATCGGCAAAGACGGCGAGCCTACCGACAACTTCCAACTCGGCATGGAACTGCACGCCAAGTACACCATCTTCGCCGAAGGCGCACGTGGCCACTTGGGCAAACAAGTCATTGCCAAATACAACTTGGCCGAAGGCCGCGACCCACAAAGCTATGCCATCGGCGTGAAAGAGCTGTGGGAAGTCGACCCATCCAAAGCCAAGCCCGGCTTGGTGGTGCACACCTCTGGCTGGCCGATGCAAGACGACGCCTTTGGCGGCGGCTTTTTGTACCACCTTGAAGACAACAAAGTCACGCTCGGTTTTGTACTCGGCCTCGACTACAAAAACCCATGGCTCAGCCCCTTTGAAGAAATGCAACGCTGGAAGACACACCCAGCCATTGCGGCTCACCTTGAAGGCGCCAAGCGCATTGGCTACGGCGCACGCGCCATCAACAACGGCACGCCACAAGCATTGCCCAAGACTGTGTTCCCAGGCGGCGCACTGATTGGTTGCGATGCAGGTTACTTGAACGCTGCCCGCATCAAAGGCAGCCACGCTGCCATCAAGAGCGGCATGTTGGCTGCTGACGCGGCTTATGAAGCCGTATCTGCAGGCCGCGCCAACGATGAACTGAGTGCCTACCCAGCTGCGTTCGAGAAGAGCTGGCTCAGCAAAGAGCTCAACCAATACCGCAACTTCAAGCTGTGGTTCAAAAAAGGAATGTTGGTCGGCACCGTGATGACCGGCATCGAGCAATGGCTGTTGCCCAAGCTTGGTATCGACAGCCCACCTTGGACACTGCACGGCAGCAAGCCCGACCATGTGAACTTGGAGCCTGCGGCACAGCACGCCCAAATCAACTACCCCAAGCCAGACGGAAAGCTCACGTTTGACCGTTTGAGCAGCGTGTTCATCAGCAACACCAACCACGAAGAAAACCAACCCGCGCACTTGACGCTCAAAGACGCGTCAGTGCCCGTCAACATCAACCTCGCGACCTACGCAGGCCCCGAGAGCCGCTATTGCCCTGCCGGTGTGTATGAGTACGTGAAGAACGAAGACAACACCGACCGCTTGCAAATCAACGCGCAAAACTGCGTGCATTGCAAAACCTGCGACATCAAAGACCCCACACAAAACATCGTGTGGGTCACGCCTGAAGGCGGTGGCGGCCCCAACTACAGCGGCATGTAAAGACTATGAACAAATATCACGCAGAACACACTTGGGTGCGCATCGAAGGCGACACCGCTTTGGTGGGCATCACCCAACACGCACAAGACACCTTGGGCGACATCGTGTTTGTGGACTTCGCAGACGTTGGCAAAACCTTTGCACAGGGCACCGTAGCCGGCGTGGTCGAGTCGGTCAAAGCAGCAGCCGACGTGCACATGCCCGCGAGTGTGGAAATTCTTGAACACAACGAAGCCTTGCGCGCTGACCCATCCCTTGCCAACAGCGACCCTGAAGGTACGGGTTGGTTTTATAAGGTCAAGCTCAGCAACGCTGCTGAGTTGGATGGATTGATGGATGCGGCGGCTTATCAAGCCATCGCGGGCTAACTTTCTCTCGTTGACGAGGCGCTGCTTGTGGCAAGCAGTTTCTTGCGGGTCGTTTTTTAAAGCGCCTGCCCCAAGCGGCCGATGCCTTCTTTGATTTTTGCCACATCCGCGGTGGCAAAGCTCAAACGAATCGCTGTCGTGTCAGGGTTGTTGGAAAAGAACGGCGCGCCCGGCACAAAGGCCACGCCTTTTTCAATGGCACGTTTGGCCAACTCGGCACCATCTTTCAGCTTGCCGCCTGCGCCTGTGAGGTTGGCCCAGAAGAACAAGCCGCCTTGCGGTTGGGTGAACGTGAGTGCATCACCTAGTTCACGCTTCAAGGCTTCGCCCATGGTTTGCGCTCGCTCGGCATACACGCTGCGCACATGCGCCAAGGTGGCGGGCATGCGGCCTGCTTTGAGGTAGTGCGCAGCAGTGGCTTGCGCGAAGGTAGAGGTGTGTGCATCGCTGAACTGCTTGCACATGGTGGCGCGGGCCAACAGCTCGGGCGGGGCAATCATCCAGCCCACGCGCAGGCCGGGGGACAACACTTTGCTGAGTGAGCCGCAGTACACCAGCCACTCACGGCTGCCCGGCACTTGGTCGCTCAGTGCGAGCAACGAAGGCGGCGGCGCATCGCCAAAGTACAGGTCGCCATAGGGGTCGTCTTCGACCACCACGGTTTTGTATTTCACAGCGAGTTCGAGCACGCGCAGGCGACGCTCGAGACTCAATGTCGCGCCACTTGGGTTGCCGAACGTGGGAATGAGGTACACGAGCTTCGGCTTGTGTTGCACCATCATTTCTTCAAGCTTGTCCACTTGCACACCGTGTGCGTCGATGGGCACACCCACCACTTGCGGGCCGTACAAACGGAAGCACTGAATGGTGGCCAAAAACGTTGGGCCTTCGACCAAGGCCACGTCGCCGGGGTTGAGTAAAGTTTTGGCAATCAGATCCGGCCCTTGTTGCCTGCCAGTGGTGACGATGAGGCCGTTGGCGTCTAAGCCCT
>CANGOY010000105.1 GCA_947455585.1 Comamonadaceae bacterium | reverse complement strand
CCAAGTGCGTCCACTTCTTTCACCAAATGGCCTTTACCGATGCCGCCGATGGACGGGTTGCAGCTCATCTGGCCCAAGGTTTCGATGTTGTGGCTTAAGAGTAAAGTTTTAGCGCCCATGCGCGCCGAAGCCAGTGCGGCTTCGGTGCCGGCGTGGCCACCGCCTACGACGATGACATCAAACTCTTGGGGGTACAACATAAAACCAACCTTTGGGTGTGCGACGGCACAAATGCGCAGGGGCTGTGCGCCGCCCTGCTTAGCAGCGGGCAATTTTACAAGGGCTTGTTCAAGGTGATGCTCACACGCAAACCGTGGGGGCTTTCGGTTTGCATGGACACCTTGGCGCCAAGCAAGCGCACGTACTCGCTGACGATGGCCAACCCCAAACCCGACCCTTCTTTGAGCGCCTCACCCGCCGAGCCTTGCACCCACCGTTGGGTGAGTTTCTTGAGCTGTTCGTGCGAGACACCGGGGCCGTTGTCAATCACCGCCAACACCACGGCCTGCGGTGCGTCCACCACCGACACGGTGATGTGGCTTTCACCGTCAGGCGCACGACCATAGCGCAAGGCGTTGTCAATCAAGTTGTTCAACACACCTTCAATCAAAGCGTCATTGGCAAAGGCCCACACGGGCTGGTCTACACCGCGCGCGCCAAGGTCAACGCCTGCGGCATCGGCGCGTGGCAGAAAGCGCAGCACTGCCTCGCGCACCAAGGCATCCAGTGCAACAGGCTCATGCACACGCGTGTGTTGGGCTTCATCGGCCAAGGCCAAAGCCAGCAACTGGTCAACCAAGTGGCTGGCCCGCTCTTGGCTTTGCGCAATGCCCTGCAACTGCTCGCGCCAGACCTGTGGGTCGTTGTGGCGCAAGCCGTAATCGGCCAAAGCACGTATGCCTGCCAAAGGTGTGCGCAGCTCGTGCGCCACGTTGCCCGAGAACTCGCGCTGCGCTTGCACGCTATAGGCGATGCGCCCCAGCAAAGCATTGACGGCTTGGCCCAAACGGTGCACATCGCGCGTCGTGGCCGTCACAGGCACGGGCGTTAAGTCGCGCGCATCGCGGCGACCCACCGCATGCTCCAGCTCAGCGAGTGGCACCAAGTCATCTTCAATCGCACGTTGCAACCAAGCAGCCAACCAAAGCAACAGCAACAACTGCGGCACGAGGGAGAACGTCAACAGGCGCTGCAACAAGCGGTCACGGCTGGTGGTGGTTTGCGCCATCACCACGTAAAAGCTAGAGGGATGCTGGCGGTGAATGGTGACGCTGCGCAACACACGGCCTTGGTATTCAATCGCGTCGAAATGAGGTTTGGCGTTGTCTTCCAACTGCGCGGGTCGCAGACCGGCGTGGCCCGCCAGCAAAGCGCCGCTGGGACTCAACACCGCAAAGTACAAGGACTCACTCTGGTCAAACAAGACCGTGCTCATCTCTTGCGCGGACAGGCTCAAATCCAAGCTGCCCGTCTCGTCTGCCGAGCGGCGCACATGGCTGGCCACCAAATAAGCGTCGTCCAACAACGCACGGTCAAACGCCTGCTGCGCAAAGTACGACGCAATGCCCACGACCAGCGCCGAACCGAGCAGCCACGTCACCGCCAGCGGCACCAAGACGTGGCGCAACAAGCGGTTGCGCAGTGAGGGTTTGCGTTGGGTGGCTGGCGTCATGCTTGCTCCTCTAAAACATAACCGATGCCGCGCAAGGTGCGAATGGTGGCGCCACTGTCTGCGAGTTTTTTACGCAGTCTAGAAATAAAGGCTTCAAGCGCGTTGTCACCCAGCGCCTCATCAAAACCAGACAGCTTGTCAGACAACACGCGTTTGCTGACGGCGCGGCCGGGTGGCGTCATCAACTCGCACAGCACTTCAAACTCACGGGCGGGCAAGGCCAAATCGGCATCGTCTAAAAAGATGCGGTGGTTTTTTCGGTGCAACCGCAAACGGCCCACTTGCACTTCGTCATCCACGCCATGGGTGCGGCGCACCAAAGCGCGCAAGCGGGCTTCAACTTCTTCCAAGTCAAACGGTTTGCCTAAGTAGTCGTCGGCTCCAGCATCGAGACCGGCAATGCGTTCATCGGTGCGGTTGCGCGCCGTGAGTACCAGCACCGGCGTGCGGTCACCGCGGGCACGCGCTTGTCGCAACAGCTGCAAGCCACTGCCTTGTGCCGCATGCGGCTGGCCGTTGAGCGGCAAATTCAAATCAAGTAACACGGCGTCATAAGCCTGCACTTGCCAAAAATGTGCCCCTGCTTCCAAATGACTGGCCGCGTCCACGCGATGACCCGCATCGCTGAGGCTGCGCAGCACCACCGTTTGCAGCACGGTGTCGTCTTCTATCAACAAAATTCGCACGGGGGACTCAAATAAAAGTTATGTCAGGGGCTGGTCAGCCAGGATGAACGATAAACGTGGCCATGAGCATACGACAGAACCTGCAAGAACGCTTGCAAAACATCGCCCACACTTGGTTAGACACGCCTACGAAACGCTACGGCGCGGCCGGCAGCTTGGTCGCCCTTGTCGTGGTGGCCTACGCTTTGCTGAACCAAGAAGCACCGCCCAAACCGCCAGCACCGCAACCCATCGTGCAGGGCCAACAACTGCGCTTTCCCGCAGGCCACCCCCAACTTGCCTTGCTCGGCACCACCGAAGCCAAAACCGCAGAGAGCGTGACCATCGAATTGCCGGCCCGCTTGGTGTGGAACGAAGAGCGTACCCAGCGCATCTATCCCGCGTTTGCAGGCCGTGTGCTCAGCCTCAATGCCGACATTGGCCAAAGCGTGAATGCTGGCCAAGTGCTGGCCACCCTCGCCTCGCCAGAGTTTGGCGCAGCCCAAGCCGACACCGCCAAAGCCATGGCTGACGCACAAGTGGCCGAACGTGCTTTGGCACGTCACCAAACTTTGTTTGAAGCCGACGTCATCTCGCGCAAAGAACTCGACCTGACCGAAGCCGACGCCATGCGCGCCCGCGCCGAACTGGCGCGTGCACAAGCCCGCACACGCATGTACGGCAGCAGCGCCAACCACGTGAACCAACAACTGGGCCTTGCCGCCACCGTCAAAGGCGTGGTGGTCGAACGCAACCTGAGCGCAGGACAAGAAGTGCGCCCCGACCAGGGCGGCCCTGGCAACCAAGCTTTGTTTGTGGTGAGTGACCCCAGCGTGCTGTGGGTACAAATTGATGCGCGTGAATCAGACACCGCCTCACTCAAGCCCGGCACCAAAATTTCGCTGACCTTGCCCAACTTCCCCGGCCAAACCTTTGAAGCCAAAATTACCGCCACGGGCGACTTCATTGACAGCACCACCCGGTCTATCAAAGTGCGTGCCGTCATCGACAACGCACAACGCATCCTCAAAGCCGAAATGCTGGGCACCGCCCGCATTGAGCGCAAGCTGGCGGCTGGCGTGCTGGTGCCCGCCAGCGCCGTGCAACTGCGCGGCATCGAACACTGGGCCTATGTGCAAACCGAACCAGGCGTGTTTGAACCCCGCCGCGTCAAGCTGGGCTACGAAGGCCTGCAAGAAGTGCTCATCGTCGACGGCGTACAAGCCGGCGAGTTGGTGGTGAAAGACAACAGCTTGCTGTTGGCCCGTGAGTTCCGCAACGCCCAAGACGAGGCCATGCAACACACGCCAGCCCCCGGCTCTGCCGCACCCGCAAGCGGCGCAGGTAACAAATGAAGCGCCTCATTGACTATGCGCTGAACCAGCCGCTGTTCATCCTGCTGGGCACCCTGCTGTTTGTGATGGCGGGCGTGTTCGCCTTTAAAAACTTGTCGGTGGAAGCCTTCCCCGATGTGACCGACACCCAAGTGACGGTGATTGCGCTCTACCCCGGCCGTGCGGCTGAAGAAGTAGAAAAAGAAGTGTCTTTGCCCATCGAGGTGGCCCTGTCGGGATTGCCCAACTCGATTCGCGTGTTCTCGCACACGCAGTTCGGTTTGTCGTTCACCGTGGTCACGTATGACGACAAAGCCGAGGTCAACCTCGCACGCCAACAAGTCAACGAACGACTCAGCAGCGTGGACTTGCCCACTGGCGTACAAGCCAACGTCATGCCCAACGCCACCCCCGTGGGTGAGGTCATGCGTTACCGCCTGAAAGGCGATGGCAAAACATCGACCGAGCTGCGCACCATCCAAGACTGGACGGTTGAACGTGCGTTGCGCCAAATTCCCGGCGTGGCCGACGTGGTGGGCATGGGCGGCTACATCAAGCAATACGAAGTGCAACCCGACATGCAAAAGCTGCGCGCCTACAAGCTAACGCTGCAAGACGTGCAAGATGCCATGGGCCGCAGCAACGCCAACGCGGGTGGCAGTTACGTGGCGCAAGGCACGCAACAGTTCGCCATTCGTGGCATTGGTTTGCTGCATTCGGCACAAGACATTGGCAACATCGTGGTCACCGCTCGTGGCAACACGCCTGTGCTGGTGAAAGACGTGGCCACCGTCGCCATTGGCGCCGTGCCCCGCTTGGGCACTGTGGGCCAAGACATGGACGACGATGTGGTGACCGGCATCATCATCATGCGTAAGGGCGAAAACCCCAGCGTGGTGTTGAAAGGCGTAAAAGAAAAACTCACTGACTTGAACGAACGCGTGCTGCCCAAAGGCGTGCAAATCGTGCCGTTTTATGACCGCACTTGGTTGATGGGCAAAACGCTCACCACCGTGTTTAAAAACTTGGTGGAAGGTGCACTGCTGGTATCGCTGGTGTTGTATTTGTTCTTGTCGAACATGCGTGCGTCATTGGCTGTGGTGGTGGTCATTCCACTCGCTTTGCTGTCGACCTTCTTGGGCCTGAAAATTTTGGGCGTACCCGCCAACTTGCTGAGTTTGGGCGCGATGGACTTCGGCATCATCGTGGACGGTGCGGTGATCGTGATTGAAAACATCATGCACCGCTTGGCTGAACGTGGCGAGGGTATGAACGAGAAAGAGCGTCGCACCCTCATCACCAACGCAGCCAGCGAAGTGGGCCGCCCCACGGTGTTCTCGATGCTAATCATCATTGCGGCGCACATTCCTATTTTTGCGTTGCAACGCCACGAAGGCCGCATCTTCCAGCCCATGGCTTTGTCGGTCACGACCGCACTGATTGGCTCGCTCATCTTCTCGCTCACGCTCGTGCCCTTGCTGGCCTATTGGCTGCTGCGCAAAGGCGTGCCGCATGGCGACAACGCCGTGGTGTCGTGGGCCAAGCGCGTGTACGAACCGGTACTGAACTGGGCGCTTGAAAAACCACGCAAAGTGGTGGCAATTGCATTGAGTGGCTTTGCGGTGTCCGTCTTGGCGGCGGCCAGTTTGGGTTCGGAGTTTTTGCCTGAGCTCAACGAAGGCACGTTCTGGGTCAACTGGGACATGCCAGCCAGCGTCTCGCAAGAGGAAGCCGCCAAGGTGCTGCGCAAAGCACGCTTGCAACTGTTGACGATTCCCGAGGTGCGCACCGTGGTGTCCAAAGCCGGTCAACCCGAAGACGGCACCGACCCCAAAACCCTCAGCATGGCCGAGGTGTTTGTGGATGTGAAGCCCGTTGAAGAATGGCGCAAAGGCATGACACGCGATTTGTTGATTGAGGAGATGGACCAAAAGCTGGCCGTCATCCCGGGCGTGGACCCGGCGTTCTCGATGCCCATTCGTGACAACGTGTTGGAATCCATTTCGCAAATCAAAGGACAAATCGTGGTGAAGGTGTCGGGCGACGACTTAGACGAACTGCGCCGCACCACCGAAGCCATGCAACGCGAATTCAAACAAGTGGTGGGCGTGCAGCGCGCCGAGATTGACCGCTTGGGCGAAGTACCGCAACTCGTCATCGACATCGACCGCGACCGTGCAGCACGTTTGGGCCTGAACGTGGGCGATATTCAAGACGTGATTGAGTCAGCCCTCGCAGGCCGCGCCACCACCCAAATTTGGGAAGGTGAACGCAAGTTCACCGTGGTGCTGCGTTTGGCCAGCGACCGCCGCTCGGTCATCAACCTGCCTGCCACACCCATCGCCTTGCCTGGCGGCGGCTACGCCACGCTAGAAAACGTAGCCACCATTCGCCAAGGCAGCGGCGCCATGAACATCGCCCGTGAAGCGGGCCGACGCACCATGGCGATTGGTATTTTTGTGAAAGGCCGAGACATGGGTTCGGTCGTGGCCGACATGAAAGCACGCGTGGCGAAGAACGTGAAGATTGCCGACAGCTATGCCGTGACTTGGTCGGGTGAGTTTGAAAACCAAGAGCGTGCCATGCAACGCTTGGGCGTGGTCGTGCCGATTTCGTTGCTGTTGATTTTTGTGTTGCTATTTGATGCCTTCGGGTCGTTCAAAACTGCAGGCCTGATTCTCATCAACGTGCCGTTGGCTTTGATTGGCGGTTTTGTGGCGCTGTGGATTTTCAGCATCCCGCTGTCGGTGTCTGCGGCCATTGGCTTCATCGCCTTGTCGGGTCAAGCGGTGCTCAACGGGGTGGTGATGCTGTCGGTGTTTCAACAGCTGCGCAATGCAGGCTACACGGTGATGGACGCGGTCAAAGAAGGTGCGCTGCAACGCCTGCGCACCGTGCTAATGACGGCCATGCTCGCCGCCTTGGGCTTGTTGCCCATGGCACTGAGCCACGACATTGGTTCTGAAACACAACGCCCACT
>CANGOY010000104.1 GCA_947455585.1 Comamonadaceae bacterium | reverse complement strand
CATCGCCATGGGCCACGACGGCATGCTGTATTCGCTGCCCAGTCGCGACATCATTGCGGACTCGGTCGAGTACATGGTCAACGCTCATTGTGCGGACGCCATTGTGTGCATTTCCAACTGCGACAAGATAACCCCCGGCATGTTGATGGCCGCGATGCGCCTGAACATTCCCGTCATCTTTGTGTCGGGCGGCCCCATGGAAGCGGGCAAGGTGCGCTTGGCCAATCCACAAACGCAAGTCATGGAATTCAAAAAGCTCGACTTGATTGACGCCATGGTGATGGCCGCTGATGACAAAGTAAGCGATGCTGATTTGGCTGAAGTCGAGCGCTCGGCTTGCCCCACCTGCGGTTCATGCTCGGGCATGTTCACCGCCAACTCGATGAACTGTTTGGCAGAGGCTTTGGGCTTGGCCTTGCCAGGTAACGGCACAGTGGTGGCCACGCATGCTGACCGCGAGCAGCTGTTCAAGCAAGCCGGCCGCACGATTGTGGATTTGTGCAAGCGCTATTACGAGCAAGGCGATGCATCCGTGTTGCCACGCTCGATGGGATTTAAAGCGTTTGAAAACGCCATTGCGCTGGACATCGCCATGGGCGGCTCTACCAACACCATCCTGCACATCTTGGCGATTGCCCAAGAAGCGGAGATTGAATTCACCATGGCCGACATCGACCGCATGTCCAAAATCGTGCCTCAGCTGTGCAAGGTTGCACCCAACACCAACAAGTACCACATCGAAGACGTGCACCGCGCAGGCGGCATCATGGGCATCTTGGGTGAACTCGACCGCGCTGGCAAGCTGCACACCGACGTGGGCACCGTGCTGGGCAAAACCATGAAAGAAGTTTTGGACCAATGGGACATTGCTCGTAACCCCAGCGACGCTGTGAAAAAGTTTTACATGGCAGGGCCTGCCGGTATTCCTACGCAAGTGGCGTTCAGCCAAAACACGCGTTGGCCTAGCCTAGATACGGACCGTGCCGAAGGTTGCATTCGCTCGGTAGACAACGCCTTCAGCCAACAAGGTGGTTTGGCTGTGTTGACGGGCAACATCGCTTTGGACGGTTGTGTGGTCAAAACCGCAGGCGTGGACGACAGCCTGTTGGTGTTTGAAGGCCCAGCCCATGTGGTGGAATCGCAAGACGAAGCGGTTGAGCACATCTTGAATGACCAAGTGAAAGCCGGCGACATCGTGGTAGTGCGATACGAAGGCCCCAAGGGCGGCCCCGGTATGCAAGAAATGCTGTACCCCACCAGCTACATCAAGTCCAAAGGCTTGGGCAAGGCGTGTGCGTTGCTCACCGATGGCCGTTTCTCTGGCGGTACATCGGGCTTGTCGATTGGCCACTGCTCTCCAGAAGCGGCAGCGGGCGGCACGATTGGCTTGGTGAAGAACGGCGACCGCATTCGCATTGACATTCCTAACCGCAGCATCAACGTGTTGGTGAGCGACGAAGAGCTGGCCAAGCGCCGTGTGGAGCAAGACAAGCTCGGTTGGAAGCCTGTGTTGCCGCGTCCTCGCAAAATTTCTGCTGCGCTCAAGGCGTATGCCTTGTTGGCCACTTCGGCTGACAAAGGCGCCGTGCGCGATTTGTCGATGCTCGACTAAGCCGCGGGCCAGACACGCATGCTGATTCACCCGCAAATTGACCCTGTCGCCATCGCGTTGGGGCCCATCGCCATTCATTGGTATGGTCTGACTTACTTGGCTGCATTTGCCTTGTTTGTGGGCTTGGGCCACTTGCGCTTGAAGCACGAGCCCTACGCTGCACAAGTGGTGCTGGGTTCATGGTCCAAGCAAGACATAGAAGACATTTTGTTTTACGGTGTGGTGGGCGTGGTGTTGGGCGGACGTGTCGGCTATTGCGTGTTTTATAACCCTGGCTACTACCTTGAGCATCCGCTTGATGTGTTGGCCGTGTGGCAAGGCGGCATGAGTTTTCATGGCGGCATGTTGGGTGTGTTTGTGGCCACGGCTGTGTTTGCATGGCAGCGTCACCGCCCTTGGTTGTGGGTGACTGACTTCATTGCGCCTTGCGTGCCTACCGGTTTAGCTGCAGGTCGCATTGGTAACTTCATCAATGGTGAGTTGTGGGGCAGGGCAGCTGACCCTTCGCTGCCTTGGGCCATGGTGTTTCCGCAAAGTGGCAGTCTGATTGCGCGTCACCCTTCGCAGATTTACCAGTTCTTGGGCGAAGGCATTTTGTTGTTCATCGTCTTGTGGCTTTATGCCCGCAAGCCACGCGCCATTGGCGCTGTGTCGGGTGTGTTCATGATGGGCTACGGCAGCTTGCGCTTCATGGCCGAATACTTTCGCGAGCCCGATGCGCAGTTGGGCTTGCTGGCACTTGGCATGAGCATGGGCCAGTGGTTGTGCGTGCCCATGGTGTTGGTGGGCGTTGTATTGTGGCTGCACGCCACACGCAAAGCCCAGCTTTAAGCGGCTTGCGCTAACTCTGACAGCGACGACAGCAAGTCGCCAAACCGTGCTCCTTGCACCACCACGTGTTCACGAAGGGCTAGAGCTGCAGCTTCTGCGTCGCCAGAGGTGATAGCACTGACGATGGCGTGGTGTTCTTTGTAAGACACGCTCATGCGGTCACGTACGCGCAACTGCAATCTGCGATAGGGTCGTAAGCGGCGGTGCAGTTGGTTGGCTTGCTCGCGCAAAAAACTGTTGTGACTGCCTGCGTAAATGGCCGCGTGAAAGCGCTCATTGCAATAAAAGTATTGGTCTGAGTCTTGGTTGGCTCTGGCGTCTTCGCATGCCAGGTGTGAGGCTGTGAGTTCTTGGCGCTCAGCATCGGTCATGCGGCGCGCAGCCAGTTGGCCGCACATGGCTTCGAGTTCGGCCATCACCTCAAACATCTCAATCAGTCGGGCAGGCCCAATGCTGGTGACGATGGCCCCGCGACGTGGGCGAATCTCAATCAAGCCTTCTGCGGCCAATTGAATCAGGGCTTCGCGAATGGGGGTGCGAGAGACGCCGTACTGTTCAACCAAGGTGGCTTCATCTAGCGAACTGCCGGGCGCAAATTCGCCCGTGGCGATTTTTTCCTCTATCTGTTCACGCAATTTGTCCGAGATTCTCATGGTTTGAATTCTGCCACTTTGATGAGCTTTGGATGCAAAACTATCTATAGGGTATTCACTACAATGCCTGCTGAATACAAATGGTAAATTAATAAATACAAAAATTCGGTGCTTTGAATTTCACAGCATCTAACAGCAGTCCAAGGAGACATCACATGAAACGTCGCAGCCTTCTTCAGTCCGTGGGTGGTTTTTCGCTGAGCGCATTGCCTTTTGTGAATGCGTTTGCGCAAAGCAAAACACTCAAAATTTCCCACCAGTTCCCAGGTGGCACGATCAAAGAGGGCGATTTCCGCGACCGTCTTGTGCGCATGTTTTCTGCCGAAGTCGAAAAGCGCACCAAAGGCGATTTGAAGTTTGAAATTTATCCTGGATCGTCTTTGATGAAGACCAATGCCCAGTTTTCATCCATGCGCAAAGGTGCGTTGGATATGGCGCTGATTCCTCTGTCCTATGCTGGCGGAGAAATTCCAGAAGTCAACATTGGTTTGATGCCCGGTTTGGTGGTGTCGTATGAGCAAGCCTATAGCTGGAAAAACAAGCCTGTCGGTGCTGAACTCAACCGTTTGCTGCTGGAAAAAGGCATTGTGCTCATCAGCTGGATTTGGCAGGCCGGTGGTGTTGCCTCACGCACGAAACCGATTGTGGATCCAGAAGATGCCAAGGGTCTCAAGATTCGCGGTGGCTCCCGTGAAGTCGACATGATTTTGAAAGAAGCTGGCGCCGCTGTGGTGACTTTGCCTTCGAACGAGATTTATGCCGCCATGCAAACGGGCGCCATGGATGCAGCAATGACCTCATCCACTTCATTTATCTCCTTCCATTTGGAAGAAGTGGCCAAGGCGTTGACCACCGGTCGCAAGGGCGCTTATTGGTTCATGTTTGAGCCCTTGATGATGTCCAAAGCTATCTTTGATTCCTTGCCTCAAGACCAACGCAACGCCATCATGGCCGTGGGCGCTGAGATGGAAAAGTTCGCCATGGAAGCCGCCAAGAAGGACGACATCGAAGTGGCAAACGTGTACCAAAAAGCAGGTGCCAAAGTGGTCGACCTGAACGCTGCATCCATTAAGAAATGGCAAGCCATCGCACGCGAAACGGCTTGGAAAGATTACGCTGGTAAAAACGCAGGTTGCGCCAAATTACTGGCCTTGGCGGAGCAAACACTGTGAGCCACGGTTTCGAACTAGAGTCTGCAGCGCCTGCTGAAATCAAGCGTCCTAAAAACGCCATCGTCGCTGGCTTGATGGCGGTGCTAGATGCTTTCAACGTTTTCGTTCTGCGCTTGTCGATGCTGGCCTTGGTGCTCACGTCGTGCGTGCTGACGTATTCGGTGTTGACGCGTTACTTGTTCAAGGTGGCGACCGATTGGCAAGACGAAGCCGCGGTGTTCATGTTGGTCGGTGCGACGTTCATGTGCACAGCCTACGTGCAGTCGCAACGCGGCCACATTGGTATTGAAGCTTTGTCTTCCATCCTGCCAGCTTCAGTGAATAAAGTGCGTGCGGTGTTGGTCGACGTGGTGTCCACTGCGTTTTGCGTGTTCTTCTCTTGGAAGTCATGGGCCTTGTTCCATGAGGCATGGACCGAAGGTCAAACGACCTCCAGCAGTTTTGCGCCGCCCCTTTGGATTCCGTATTCATTGATGGCGGTCGGCATGACCTTGTTGGCCGTGCAATTGTTTTTACAGTCAGCCGTGCAGCTGACCGGTGGTGAAGTCCGTGGAGACCAGAAATGAGTGAGCTTGCAATTGGTTTGAGCTATGGCGCAGCCACGCTTTTGGTGATGTTCTCGGGCATGCCCATCGCGTTTGCTTTGGGCACGGTCGCGGTGTCGTTCATGTATTTCTTCATGCCCGCCTCGTCGCTGGATACCGTGACACAAAACGTGTACGAAGAAATGGCATCCATCACCTTGTTGTCCATTCCTTTGTTCATCATGAAGGGCGCAGCCATTGGTAAGTCGCGTGCAGGTCAAGACTTGTACTCAGCCATTCATGCGTGGTTGCACAAAGTGCCAGGCGGTTTGGGCATTGCCAACGTGTTTGCGTGCGCTTTGTTTGCTGCAATGGCGGGTTCATCGCCAGCCACTTGCTCGGCCATCGGCTCAGCCGGCATACCTGAGATGCGCAAGCGCGGTTACTCACCAGGTTTTGCGGCGGGCATCATTGCGGCAGGCGGCACCTTGGGTATTTTGTTGCCGCCATCTATCGTCATGATTTTGTATGCGGTTGCTGCCGAGCAATCATTGGGACGGTTGTTCTTGGCGGGCATTGGCCCAGGCTTGTTGTTGGTGGCTTTGTTTGCGGGCTACGCCGTGGTGCGTGCGCGTAAGGAATACCAAATTGCGTTGAAGGTTTACGAAGAAGGTGGCGCGAAGTCGGCCTACTTGGACAAAGAACATTTCACACTCGCGCAAAAAGTTGAGATGCTGCCGCGCGTGTTGCCGTTCTTGGTGTTGTTGATTGGTGTGATGGTGGCCTTGTATGGCGGCTATGCCACACCGTCTGAAACAGCGGGCCTGGGTGGCTTGTTGGCACTGGGTTTGGTAGCGGTCGTTTACGGCCTGTGGCGTCCGAAAGATGTGATGCCAATTTTGTCGTCTACGCTCAAAGAATCCACCATGTTGATGCTCATCATTGGCATGTCCTTGCTTTATAGCTATGTGATGAGCCACTTGCACATCAGCCAAAGTGCTGCGCATTGGATTGTGGGCATGGAGTTGTCGCGCTGGTTCTTGTTGTCTGTGATTTTGCTGATGGTCGTGGTGCTGGGCTTCTTCTTGCCACCCGTGTCCATCATTTTGATGACGGCTCCCATCATCTTGCCCCCACTCAAAGCTGCTGGCTTTGACTTGATTTGGTTTGGCGTGGTCATGACCATCGTCATGGAAATGGGTTTGATTCATCCACCTGTGGGATTGAACATCTTTGTGATCAAAAACGTGGCACCTGATATTTCTTTGAAAGAAGTCATCTGGGGCGTGATGCCTTTCTTGGGCCTCATGTTCGCTGCGGTGTTCTTGCTGTGTTTGTTCCCTGAAATCGCCACGGGCTTGCCCAATTTGGTGATGGGTGTGAAGTAAATTTTTGACAAATCAAAAAGGCGCGAGATGAATGCAACGACATGGTTGAACAGTAAATTAAATTTGCTGCGCAACTCGGCACCGGCCAGCGAGCCGCCTAAGCCTGAAGACCGCTCCACACGCGAGCGTTTAGATTCATCACTGCGTCAAAAGAAAGAGGCCTTGTCGCCGCGCCATTTGCGCCGGACCTTGCTTTTGCTGCAGTCGGTCGTCGACCCTCGCGTGAGCGAAGTGGAGGGCGGTCGTCGCGCCAAAGCGTTGGCAGACTGGTACGCCAAAGCCGAAGTGGCAGAACGTCAAGATCTGTGGTTGTTGATCAGCGAACAGTTTGGCCCTGACTCCACCAAGGTGCGCGCTGCGCGTGACGACTACGACGCAGCGTTGGGTACGGCAGATGAAGGCTCTGCCGAGATTCGTTTGCGTCGCGCTTTGGTGTCACCACGCACACGTTTGCTGCAGCGCTTTGCGGCCT
>CANGOY010000103.1 GCA_947455585.1 Comamonadaceae bacterium | reverse complement strand
GGTGACGAAGAATCCGAGGAGACAATCGTTACAAATTAACGCTTCTTAGCAGCGCTTTTTGAAGCTTTCACAGCTGTTTCAGTGGCTGATTGGATGTGTGACTCGGCCATGTCAGCAGCTTGCTTGACGGCTTTTTGCACAGATTCCACAGCAGTGTTGCTAGCAGTCACAGCTTGCTTGAAGAATGCCACAGCTTGCTCAGAGCCAGCTGGTGCGTTTTTCAAAGCAGATTCGATGTAAGTTTGAACAGCCGTTTGGCCTTCAGCAGCTTTGCCTTCGAGACCTTTGGTGAATTCAGCGCCCGTACCTTGTGCGATGTCATACAGGTGGCGGCTGTAAGCAGCAGACTTTTCAGCCAAAGGCTGGACAAAGCTGGTTTGCAAGGCGATGAATTCTTGTGCGTCTTTCACGCCCATCACGGCTTGTGCGTGGGCAGCAGACTCTGTCAATGCAGCGCGGCTGGCAGTCAGGTTGAGTTCAACCATTTTTTCAACGCCTGCGAAGGCCTTGGTTGACAAACCAAACAGGTTGTCCAAGTTGGCTTTGTTTGTAGCGGCGATTTGTTCGACGTTGATCATGTGAATACTCCAGAAGTTAAATTAGCTTGCAAAAAATGTTGCGGTGCAGCATTGAGATGGAGTTTAGGGTTATCCCGTAACTTTGCAAGAGGGTTTGGGGCTTGGGATGGCTGATTAGAGGCGAGGTTCTAAAACAGAAGGTTTTTGGAAATTGGTCACAATGCACGCTTGTTTTATGCGGCTTTTAAGGGCTATGCGCGCTTTTTATTCAGACCAGTTTGTGTTGCCCTTGCCGCCAGGCCACCGCTTTCCCATGGCCAAGTACCGCTTGTTGCGCGAGCGTTTGGGTGCTGAGTTGCCCGAAGTCGAGCTGGCCGCCGCCGAGCCTGCCAGCAATGGCGAGCTGGCTTTGGTGCACACACCCAGCTATATCCAGTCGGTGGTGCAGGGCAAATTGACTGAGGCGCAGCAAAAAGAAATTGGTTTTCCGTGGACGCCCGCCATGGTCGAACGTTCGCGCCGCTCAGCAGGTGCCACCGTGATGGCCGCTCGCACGGCCTTGTTTGGCGGGCAGGGCGTGTCGGCCAATCTAGCAGGCGGCACACACCACGCGTATGCCGACAAAGGCAGTGGCTTTTGTGTGTTCAACGACGCAGCCGTGGCCACGCGGCTCATGCAGGCCGAGTGGGGGCGCACGCACAAGCAGCCTTTGAAAGTCGCCATCATTGATTTAGATGTGCACCAAGGCAATGGCACGGCCCGCATCTTTGAGCGTGACGAGCAGGTGTTCACCTTGTCCATGCACGGCGCACGCAACTTTCCATTCGAGAAGGAAACCAGCGATTTAGACATTGAGCTGCCTGATGGTTGCGACGATGCAGCTTATTTAGAAGCTTTAGAGCAAGCCTTGGCTGAGCTAGACGCGCGCTTTGAGCCAAGCTTGGTGATTTACCTCGCAGGTGCCGACCCGCACGAGGGCGACCGCCTAGGGCGCCTCAGTTTGAGCTTTGATGGCCTAGAGGCCCGCGACCGCCGCGTGTTTGATTGGGCTTGGTCCAAACGCATCCCTTTGGCCTTCTCAATGGCAGGCGGTTATGGCAAAGAAATGGCTGACACAGTGCAGGCACAAGTCAACACCTACCGTGTCGCCTATGCGTACTGGCGACGCTGGCAAAATCTACACAAAGATTCAAACAAACCAATGGAGACTCACCCATGACCAATTCAGCTTCGGTGTCCGCCGTGGACCACGCCATCACCTCACGCATGTCTGCACGCGCGTTCACACAACAAGCCGTATCGCACGATCTCATTACCGAAATTTTGCAAGTGGCCAGCCGGGCCCCCTCAGGTACCAACACCCAGCCTTGGAAGGTCTATGTGTTGCAAGGCGCCACACGTGATGCCTTGGTTGACAAAGTGTGTGTCGCACACGAAGCCATTCGCGCCAACCCCGAGGTGGCCAAGCAATACACCGAGCAATACGACTACTACCCTGAAAAATGGGTCAGCCCCTACATCGACCGCCGCCGCGAAAACGGCTGGAGCCTCTACGGCTTGCTGGGCATCGGCAAAGCTGACAAAGACCGCATGCACGAGCAACAGCAACGTAACTTCAAGTTCTTCGATGCGCCCGTGGGCTTGATGTTCACCATCGACCCCATCATGGGCCGTGGCTCGTTGCTTGATTACGGCATGTTCATTCAAAACATCATGCTGGCAGCCCGTGCGCGTGGTTTGCACACGTGCCCCCAAGCGGCGTGGAATGGTTTTCACAGCATCATCCTGCCGCACATCGGTGCAGGCGAGGGTGAAATGATGGTGTGCGGTATGTCACTGGGCTTTGCCGACGAGAGCGACAAGGTCAATACCTTGGTCACACCGCGCGTGCCTGTGAATGAGTTCACCCACTGGGTGGCCTGAGTTTTTTAGTTAGCCTCCGATGATCATCACTAGCCTGCTCGACACCGACCTTTACAAATTCACCATGATGCAGGCTGTGCTGCATCAGTTCCCCAGTGCGCAGGTGTCGTACAAGTTCAAGTGCCGCAACCCTGGTGTGGCGCTGGCGCCGTACGTGCAAGAAATTCGTGACGAAATTCGCTCGCTGTGCAGCTTGCAGTTTCAAGACGCCGAGTTGGCTTGGCTGCGCAGCTTGCGTTTCATCAAAAGCGACTTTGTGGATTTCTTAGGGCTGTTTCGCCTGAATGAAAAATACATTCAGGTGAATGCACTGTCGAACGGTGAGATTGACATCAGCATCCAAGGCCCTTGGCTGCACACGATTCTTTTTGAGATTCCCGTGTTGGCCATCGTCAACGAGGTGTACTTTCGCAACACACAAAAAGTGCCTGACTTTTTGGAAGGTCGCAAACGTCTGGACCAAAAGATTGAAGCCTTGCACGCCGAGCGCTTGAGTGATTTGAAAATCGCCGACTACGGCACACGTCGACGATTTTCAAGGGCGTGGCATGAAGAGTTGTTGCGTGTGTTGATTTCGCGCTTGGGCACAGGTCCCAAAGGGCAGTTTGCAGGTACCAGCAACGCCTTGTTTGCCATGAAGCTCGGCCTCACGCCCTTGGGCACCATGGCGCATGAATACTTGCAAGCTTGCCAAGCTTTGGGCCCACGCTTGCGTGACAGCCAGGTTTTTGGTTTCGAGACATGGGCGCGTGAATACCGAGGTGACCTAGGCATTGCACTCAGCGATGTGTATGGCATTGAGCCCTTCTTGCGCGACTTTGACATGTACTTTTGCAAGTTGTTCGATGGCGCACGTCACGACAGTGGCGACCCCTTCACCTGGGGCGAGCGCATGATTGCGCACTACCGCAACAACCGCGTAGACCCGCTCACCAAGACGCTGATTTTTTCGGACGGCCTGACCGTTGAAAAAACCATCGCGTTGTACCAACAGTTCCGTGGCCGCTGCCAGCTGGCATTTGGTATTGGTACCAACTTGACCAATGACTTGGGTTACGAGCCTTTGCAAATCGTCATCAAAATGACGCAGTGCAACGGCCAACCTGTGGCCAAGCTCTCGGACACACCGTCGAAGAACATGTGCGAAGACGAAAAATACTTGGCCTACTTGCGCCAAGTGTTTGACATCGCTCAGCCTGTTTAAAGAGAACTTTGATGCTGACGGCACTGGTTGTTATTTTTGTACTTGCATATGCAGCGATTGCTTTTGAGCATCCGATTAAAGTGAATAAGTCGGCCTCTGCTTTGGTGGGGGCCGGTTTGTTGTGGACGATTTATGCCGTGAATGCTGGAGATGCCCAGTTGGTTGCGGCGCACTTGAGTGAGTCGCTTGTCAGCACAGCGCAAATTGTGTTTTTCCTGATGGGGGCGATGGCCATCGTTGAAGTTGTGGATGCACACAACGGTTTTGAAGTTATTACCTCGCGCATCAAAACTACCCAGTTGTCTAGCTTGATGTGGCTGGTGGGCTTTGTGAGCTTCTTTCTGAGCGCAATCCTAGATAACTTAACGACCACCATCGTCATGGTGGCCTTGATGAAAAAGTTACTCGATCAGCGTGACGATCGCTTGTTCTTCGCTGGCGTCATCGTGATTGCGGCCAATGCTGGTGGCGCATGGTCACCGATTGGTGACGTGACCACCACGATGTTGTGGATTGGAGGGCAAATCACGGCAGTCGAAATCATCAAAGGATTGTTCTTGCCATCCTTGTTGAACTTGTTGGTGCCTTTGTTGGTGACGAGCTTTTTGCTCAAGGGGCAAGTGGTTGTGGGGCCTAGGTTGCCAACATCGACACAGCCTTTGCCAATCACTAGCGCCTTTGAGCGCAACCTTATGTTCTTTTTAGGGCTTGGCATTTTGATGGCGGTCCCCGCCTTTAAAACTTGGACACATCTGCCTCCGTTCATGGGCGTTCTATTTGGTCTTGGTGTGCTTTGGTCGGTTGGTGACTTGGTGCATCGGGAAAAAGACGATTTAGAAAAAGTGCATTTGTCACTCACACATGCGCTAACTCGCATAGACATGCCGTCGATTATTTTCTTTGTCGGAATTTTGTTGTCTGTGGCGACGCTAGAGCACACGCATATCTTGTCTGATTTGGCCGCATGGTTAGATCAAGCGGTGGGTCGCCAAGATGTGATCGTGATGATCATTGGTGTGGTCAGTGCCATTGTCGACAACGTGCCCTTGGTGGCTGCTGCCATGGGTATGTATAGCCTGACGCAATACCCTGCAGACAGCTTCTTGTGGGAGTTTTTAGCTTATTGCGCAGGCACAGGCGGTTCCATCTTGATCATTGGTTCAGCCGCTGGCGTGGCTGCGATGGGCCTAGAGAAAATTGATTTTGTTTGGTACTTCAAAAAGATCAGCGGACTTGCCCTGCTTGGGTATTTGTCTGGCGCACTTTTTTATATTGCTGAATACGCATTCACACATTGATTGGCTATTTTTATGAAACCAAAAATCATCGTCGCACGTCCCATCTTTGAAGAAACCTTGGCGCGTTTGCGCGAGCACTTTGAGGTGACCGATAACCAAGCTGATGTGGCGTGGACCAAGGCATCGTGGACGCAAGCTTTGTCGCAGCATGCAGGCGCTCTCACCACTGGCTCTGACCCCGTGGATGCAGAAGTTTTGAAAGCTTGCTCTAGCCTCAAAGCCGTAGCCAACATGGCTGTGGGCTACAACAACTTTGATGTGCACGCCATGACCAAGCATGGCGTGCAAGCCAGCAACACACCCGATGTGTTGACCGAAACCACGGCTGACTTTGGCTTTGCCTTGCTGATGGCCACAGCGCGTCGCATCACCGAGAGCGAACACTATTTGCGCCGAGGCGAGTGGACACAGTGGCGCTACGACATGTTTGCCGGTGCCGAAGTGCACGGCAGCACCATTGGTATTTTGGGCATGGGCCGCATTGGCCAAGGCATCGCCCGTCGTGCCGCACACGGCTTTGGTATGAAGGTGATTTATCACAACCGTTCACGTCTGAGTGCTGAGGCTGAAGCTGAATGCAAAGCCACGTATGTGAGCAAAGAAGAGTTGCTCAAAATCGCAGACCATGTGATGTTGGTCGTGCCTTACAGCGCGGCGTCGCACCACACCATTGGCTCGGCTGAGTTGGCACAGATGAAGCCTACTGCCACGCTCATCAACATTGCGCGCGGCGGCATTGTGGATGACGCTGCTTTGGCTGTGGCTTTACGTGAAAAACGCATTGCAGCCGCAGGCCTTGACGTGTTTGAAGGTGAACCCAAAGTGCATCCTGATTTGTTGACCGTGCCCAATGTGGTGCTCACGCCGCACATTGCCAGCGCATCTATCCCTACGCGCATGGCGATGGCTAACTTGGCGGCTGACAACCTCATCAGCTATTTCACCCAAGGTAAATCAGTCACGCCTTTGAACACGGTGGCTGCATGATGGAAGTATGGATTGCGGTTGGTGTTGGGGCTTTTAACGCCTTGCTTTTGTTGTTGCTGTTGCGCCGCCCCAGTGGCAACAATGATGCAGCAGTTGCTTTGCAGCAGAGCCTGCAAAGCATGCATGAAAAGCTAGAGCGCATTGAGCGCGAGCTGCGCACCGAAATTACCGAATCATCACGCGGTGGCCGCCAAGAGCTGACGCAAAACCTCGCGCTGTTTCAACAAAGCCAAGTGCAGCAGCTCACGCTCATGCAAAAGAGCATTGGCGATACGCTCAACCAACAGTTGCAGCAGCTGCAAAAAAGCAATGCCGACAAGCTGGATGAAATGCGCCGCACAGTGGATGAGAAGCTTCAAACCACACTGGAAAAGCGTTTGTCTGAGAGCTTCAAGCAAGTGGCAGAACGCTTGGAGCAAGTGCATAACGGCTTGGGTCAAATGCAAAAGCTGGCCGATGGCGTGGGCAGCTTGCAGCGCGTGCTGACCAACGTCAAAACACGCGGCATGTTTGGTGAGGTGCAACTAGAGGCCTTGCTCGAACAAGTGCTCACGATTGAGCAATACGCCAAGCAAGTCGAAACCAAACCGCGCAGCAACCAGCGTGTGGACTTTGCGATTCGGTTTCCTGGCCGTGGCGGCGCAGACGGCGAACCTGTGTGGCTGCCGATTGACGCCAAGTTTCCCCGCGAAGACTACGAACGACTGCTCGACGCCCAAGACCGTG
>CANGOY010000102.1 GCA_947455585.1 Comamonadaceae bacterium | reverse complement strand
GCACCCCTTCCAATATGCCCGTGATGCCCAAAATACGACCACTGTTGAGAAACAACGCGCTCGCCGCACTGCCGAGCAGAATGCCGCCCAGTAGGGCTGGCCAAGGTGTGAAATGAAGCCAATCGATGTGCATGGTTTGTATGTATATCTAAAGTTACCTATATTATTGTGCCCTTATGAATCAGAGCTTTTCTATGTCCGCTGTTTTGAATCCCCTCGTGCACGGCATCTTCGATCAGACCACTTGGACAGTGACCTATGTGGTTTACGAGAAAGAGGGCAGCGCCTGCGCCATCATTGATTCGGTGCTCGACTATGACCCCAAGTCAGGCCGCACCAGCACTGAATCGGCTGACAAGGTGATTGCCTTTGTACGCGAGAAAAAACTGCATGTGCAATGGATATTAGAGACACACGCCCATGCAGACCATCTCACCGCCGCGCCGTATCTCAAAGCGCAACTGGGTGGGAAAACTGCCATTGGTGCCCACATCACCGAAGTGCAGCATGTGTTCAAAAGCATCTTCAACTTAGAAGCCAGTTTCAAAGAAGACGGCACACAGTTTGATCACCTGTTGCAAGCAGACACAACATTTGCCATTGGTAACTTGACGGCGAAGGCCATGTACGTGCCGGGCCACACGCCCGCATGCGTCGCCTACCTAATCGGTGATGCGGTGTTTGTCGGCGATACCTTGTTCATGCCCGATGTAGGCTCGGCGCGTTGCGACTTTCCTGGCGGCAGCGCCAAAACGCTCTATGCTTCAGTGCACAGAATTTTGAACTTGCCAGACAGCACCCGCCTGTTTATGTGTCATGACTATCCACCTGAAGGCCGTGCTGTGCGGTTTGAAACCACGGTGGCTGAGCAGCGTGCGCACAACATTCATCTGCACGATGGCATTGACGAAGCTGAGTTCGTGCGCATGCGCACTACGCGCGACGCTACTTTGTCTATGCCCGTGCTCATCTTGCCAGCGGTGCAAATCAACATTCGCGCGGGTGTGTTTCCGCCCAAAGACGAAAACGGTGTGGCGTATCTCAAAATCCCTTTGAACGCGCTTTGATACTGGCTTAGATGTTTAGGTAATTAACAACCAAAAACTCTGTCGTTCCCTTTTAGTGCGTCTGCGCTAAGAATCCATCCATCGCAAATTTAGATGGATTCAAAGGGAACCAAAATGATTCAACGTAAAGACTTTCTCAAAACACTTGCAACCACAGCTTTGCTGGCTGTCACAGGTTTGGCTGCGGCGCAGCCTGCGCCCGTGACCTTGCTCAACGTGTCGTATGACCCTACCCGTGAGTTGTATGTTGAATTCAACGCGGCCTTTGCCAAGCAATGGAAAGCCAAAACAGGTCAAGACGTGACCATCAAACAATCACATGGTGGCTCGGGCAAACAAGCCCGCTCCATCATTGATGGCTTGGATGCCGATGTGGCCACATTGGCCTTGGGGGGTGACACCGATGCTTTGCACGAACACGGTGCCCTCATTCCTAAAGACTGGCAAAAACGCTTGCCACTCAACAGCTCGCCTTACACCTCCACCATCATCTTGGTGGTGCGCGAAGGCAACCCCAAAGGCATCAAAGACTGGGACGACTTGGTCAAGCCCGGCATCAGCGTCATCACACCCAACCCCAAAACATCAGGTGGCGCCCGTTGGAACTACTTGGCGGCTTGTGAATTTGCCAAACGCAAATACGGCGGCCCAAAAGGTGATGAGAGCAAAGCCAAAGAGTTCGTGAAAAAACTCTACGAGAACGTGCCCGTGCTCGACACCGGCGCCCGTGGCTCCACCATCACCTTCGCACAACGCAACCAAGGTGATGTGTTGATTGCTTGGGAAAACGAAGCCTACTTGCTCGAAAAAGAATTCGGCGCCAAGTTTGATGTGGTCGTGCCTTCTATCTCTATCCTCGCTGAACCCGCGGTGACTGTGGTCGACAAGAACGTGGACAAGAAGGGCACACGTGCTGTGTCACAAGCGTATTTGGAATACCTCTATAGCGATGAAGGCCAAGAGATTGCAGGCAAAAACTTCTACCGTCCCACATCGCCGAAGGCTCAAGCCAAATACGCCAAGCAGTTTCCTAAGCTCAACTTGGTAACCATCGACAAATCGTTTGGCGGCTGGAGCAAAGCCACCAGAGACCACTTTGCCGACGGTGCGAGCTTCGACCAAATTTATCTGAAGAAGTAATCGCTGATGTCGCTTTAATTTTTATGAAGCGCATTAAAGCCCGCATGTCCGCGGGCTTTTTTCTTTATACGGATGCGTTATTAACTAACAAATAAACAGTCGTTTGAGATTGATGCTTTGCCACCCACAATCGCGGTCATGTTTCAAACACCCACCATCCTCATCGTGCCCGGCTGGCGCGATTCCGGCCCCGGTCACTGGCAAAGCCTGTGGGCCGAGTCCATTGTGGGCGCTGTGCGCGTGCAGCAAGACAACTGGATTTCGCCCACGCGCAGCGCTTGGGTAAGCCGCATTGCTGACACGATTCAGGCGCAAGACGGCCCTGTGGTGTTGGTGGCACACAGCCTAGGCTGCATTGCCTCCACCCATTTGCCACCCGAAGCGGTGGCCCGTATTCAGGGCGCTTTGCTGGTGGCGCCTGCCGACCCTGAGCGTCGTGCGCCATTGGTCGACTTTGCGCCTGTGCCGTATCAGCCTTTGCCTTATCGCAGTGTGTTGGTGGCCAGCAGCAATGACCCGTTTTGCCCGGTGCGCACAGCAGGCGCGTATGCCCGGTCGTGGGGCAGCGAGTTTGTGCGCTTGCAAAACGCAGGGCACATCAACATCGATTCTGGTTTTGGTGCATGGCCTTTGGGGCTGGCACTGTTGCAGTCTTTGGTTGAAATCCCTTTGGTTTTCAAGCCTTCGACACCTGCAATTTCTTCTCATTCTTTGGAGCTTCAAACGGTATGAAAAAATTCCTACACACCACCTTGGCCGCTGCGCTCTTGGCAGTCAGCTCTTTGGCTTCAGCGCAAACTTTGCTGAACGCGTCGTATGACGTGGCCCGCGAGTTTTACAAAGACTACAACGCCGCCTTTGTGGCCCATTACAAAAAGACCACCGGCAAAGACATCAAAGTCGACCAGGCCCACGGCGGCTCAAGCGCCCAAGCCCGCGCTGTGAACGATGGTTTAGAAGCTGATGTGGTCAGCATGAACACCACCACCGACATTGAGTTTTTGGCTGGCAACGGCGTGGTGGCCAAAGATTGGGCGAAGAAGTTTCCCAACAACGCATCGCCCACCACCTCAACCATGTTGTTCCTCACGCGCAATGGCAACCCCAAAGGCATCAAAGATTGGGACGACCTTATCAAGCCTGGTGTGCAAGTCATCATCGTCAACCCTAAAACCGGTGGCAATGGCCGCATGGCGTATTTGGCGGCTTGGGCCTATGCGCGTAAAAAAGGAATGAACGACGCAGGCGCTGCTGAGTTCGTGGGCAAGATTTTCAAGAACGTGCCCGTGCTCGCCAAAGGCGGCCGTGATGCGACCACCATCTTCTTGCAACGCAGCATTGGCGATGTGCTGGTGACGTTTGAATCGGAAGTGGTGTCTGTTGACCGTGAGTTTGGTGAGGGCAAGGTGGATGCAGTGCATCCATCCGTCAGCATCATTGCTGAGAACCCAGTGGCTGTGGTGGAACGCACCGTCAACAAAAAAGGCACAGGCGAATTGGCCAAGGCTTATTTGAACTATTTGTACTCTGACGAAGCGCAAGAGATTGCGGCCAAGCACGCCTTGCGCCCACGCTCACCCGCCTTGCTGAAGAAATATGCAGCCACCTTCAAGCCCATTCAGTTGGTGCCTGTGAGCGAGTATTTCGGCTCACTCAGCGAAGCGCAAAAAGTCCACTTCAATGACGGTGGCCAGTTCGACAAGATTTACACGGTGAAGTAATTCATGGCATTGTTTTCTCTGGCGCGCAGCCATAAGGCGGCGCGTGTTCTTCCCGGCTTCAACATCACGCTAGGTTTCACGCTCACTTACCTGAGCTTGATTGTGTTGATTCCGCTCTCCGCTTTGGTGTTCAAAACTTTCACGCTCACGTGGGACCAATTTGTCGAGGCCGTCACAGGCCCTCGCGTGATGGCGTCGTACCGACTCACATTTGGTGCGTCACTGATTGCCGCCTTGGTCAATGTGGTGTTTGGTTTGCTTGTGGCTTGGGTGCTGGTGCGTTACGACTTCTTCGGTAAGAAGGTGGTCGATGCGCTGGTGGACTTGCCCTTTGCTTTGCCCACTGCAGTGGCTGGTATTTCGCTCACAGCTTTGTTGGCAGGCAACGGTTGGGTGGGGCAGTACTTGGAGCCCATGGGTATTCAGTTGGCGTTCAACCCCAACGGCGTGGTGATTGCGCTCATCTTCATTGGCTTGCCCTTTGTGGTGCGCACAGTGCAGCCGGTGTTGGAAGACGCTGAGAAAGAGCTCGAAGAAGCGGCCACGTGTTTGGGGGCCACCCGTTGGCAAACTTTCACACGGGTGATTTTTCCAAGCATCGCGCCTGCGTTGCTGACCGGCTTTGCCATGGCGTTTGCCCGTGCGATTGGTGAATATGGCTCGGTCATTTTTATTGCGGGCAATATGCCCATGGTGTCTGAAATCACGCCGCTCATCATCATTGGCAAGCTTGAGCAATACGACTACGCCGGTGCGACCGCCGTAGCGGTGGTGATGTTGGTCATCTCGTTTGTTTTGTTGTTGGTCATCAATGCCCTGCAAGCTTGGCAGCGTCGCCACACAGGAGCCCCAGCATGAGTACCGCCGCAATCAATCCTTCCGCGCGTAGGGCGCAAGCGGGTACTACCGAACCCGCATGGGTGCGCTACAGCCTGATTGGCGTGGCACTGACCTTTATGTTTTTCTTCTTGGTCTTGCCTTTGGCGGCGGTGTTCACCGAAGCTTTGCGCAAAGGCTTGGAAGCGTATTGGGTGGCTTTGCAAGAGCCCGATGCTTGGTCGGCCATTTACCTGACCTTCATCACAGCACTCATTGCCGTGCCTTTGAACTTGGTGTTTGGCGTGGCGGCTGCGTGGGCAATTGCCAAGTATGAGTTCACAGGCAAAGCGTTTTTGACCACCTTGGTGGACTTGCCGTTCTCGGTATCGCCCGTGGTGGCTGGTTTGATTTATGTGTTGATGTTTGGCGCACAGGGCTGGTTTGGCCCATGGCTACAAGAGCACGATATCAAAATCGTTTTTGCGGTGCCCGGCATTGTGTTGGCCACAGTGTTTGTCACGTTTCCGTTCATCGCGCGTGAGTTGATTCCTCTCATGCAAGCGCAGGGCAATGATGAAGAGCAGGCGGCCATTGTGTTGGGTGCCACAGGCTGGCAAACCTTTTGGTATGTCACATTGCCCAACATCAAGTGGGGTTTGATTTACGGCGTCATCTTGTGTAACGCCCGTGCCATGGGAGAGTTTGGCGCGGTGTCGGTGGTGTCTGGCCACATCCGTGGGCAGACCAACACCATGCCTTTGCATGTGGAAATTTTGTACAACGAATACCAATCTGTGGCGGCCTTTGCCGTGGCCTCGCTCTTGGCCTTGTTGGCCTTGGTGACCTTGGTGTTGAAGTCGTTTGTGGAATGGCGTCATGCACGTGAGCTGAAAGCTACGGCAGATTTACCGCCTGAGCGTCCACACCATTAATAAATACGAGTACCGAATCATGAGCATCGAAATCAGAAACATCCACAAACAGTTTGGCGACTTTCAAGCGCTGGGCGATGTGAGTCTTGACATTCACTCTGGCGAGTTGATTGCTTTGTTGGGCCCATCGGGCTGCGGCAAAACGACTTTGCTGCGCATCATCGCGGGTTTAGAAACCGCCGACGCTGGCACGATTTTGTTCAGCGGTGAAGACACCACGCACGTGCATGTGCGCGAACGTCAAGTGGGTTTTGTGTTTCAACACTACGCCTTGTTCCGTCACATGACGGTGTTTGAAAACGTGGCCTTTGGCCTGCGCGTGAAGCCACGCAACGAACGCCCCAGCGAAGAACAAATCAAAAAGAAAGTGCACGATTTGCTGAGCCTCGTGCAGCTGGATTGGTTGGCCGACCGCTACCCATCACAGCTCTCAGGTGGTCAACGTCAGCGCATTGCCTTGGCACGCGCCTTGGCGGTCGAGCCCAAAGTGTTGTTGTTGGACGAGCCCTTTGGCGCCTTGGACGCCAAGGTGCGCAAAGAGCTGCGCCGCTGGTTGCGCCGCTTGCACGACGACTTGAACGTGACCACCATCTTTGTGACCCACGACCAAGAAGAAGCCCTCGAAGTGGCTGACCGTGTGGTGGTGATGAACAGAGGCAATGTTGAGCAGGTGGGCAGCCCGCAAGAAGTGTGGGAACGCCCAGCCAGCCCCTTTGTGTATGGCTTCTTAGGCGATGTGAACTTGTTCCATGGTCGTGCCCACGAAGGCGAAATGCACATTGGTGTGGAAGATCAAACTGTGCGCCTGGCCAGCCCCGAGCACCACGCCGCACAAGACGCCAAAGCCTTTGCCTATGTGCGTCCACACGATTTGGATGTGCGTCGTTACACATCTGGCAGAGATGACGAAGGTGGCATCGTGGCGCAACTCACGCGCGCCATCGTGGTCGGACCGATTGCCCGCTTAGAGCTGGTGGCTGCCGAGGGCGACGGCCCTTCAGATCAGCAGATCATTGAAGCGCAAATCCCTGCATCGCAGTTCTACGAGCAGGGATT
>CANGOY010000101.1 GCA_947455585.1 Comamonadaceae bacterium | reverse complement strand
GAAGCGCGGTTTTTACACCATCATGTCGGCCCAGTTTTTCAGCTCGTTGGCCGACAACGCACTGTTCGTCACGGCCGTCGAATTACTGAAATCAGAAGGCACCGCTGAGTGGCAACGCGCCGCTTTGGTGCCCATGTTTGCTCTGTTCTACGTTTTACTCGCGCCGTTTGTGGGTGCGTTTGCCGACTCACGCCCCAAGGGCGAAGTCATGCTGATGAGCAACACCATCAAGGTGTTGGGCTGCTTGATGATGTTGTTCGGCGTGCACCCGTTGCTGGCTTATGCGGTGGTGGGCTTGGGCGCTGCCGCTTACTCACCTGCGAAATACGGCATCTTGACAGAGTTGCTACCCGCGTCGCAGTTGGTCAAAGCCAACGGCTGGATTGAAGGCCTCACCATCACCTCCATCATCTTGGGTGTGTTGCTGGGCGGCCAACTGGTCGGTCCGAACTTGTCAGCGTTCTTGTTGTCGTTTGATTTGCCGTTTTTCACCACGGGTGTAGACACGTCTGCCGAAGCCGCCATTTGCTTGTTGATTCCTCTGTACGCGTTGGCTGCTTGGTTCAACAAACGCATTCCTTTGACGGGCGCTGCTTATATCCCTATGCGCCTGGACCCAGAAAAGAGCATGGCGCGCAACCTGTTGGCCTTGGTACCTGATTTTTGGCATTGCAACCAACGGTTGTGGCACGACAAGCTGGGTCAAATTTCATTGGCCTCCACGACTTTGTTCTGGGGCGTGAGTGGCAACCTGCGCTACATCGTGTTGGCATGGAGCGCCGCAGCTTTGGGCTACACCACCACGCAAGCCTCTAGCTTGGTGGGTGTGGTGGCCATCGGTACCGCCGTGGGTGCTGTCGTGGCGTCGATGAAGATGAAGCTAGACCATGCCACCCGCCTCATGCCTTTGGGCATTGCGATGGGCTGCTTTGTGGTGGCTATGAACTTCATTGACAACCTCTGGGTGGCAGTGCCTTTCCTCATCATCTTGGGTGGTTTGGGTGGCTTCTTGGTCGTGCCTATGAACGCACTGCTGCAACACCGTGGCCACAACCTCATGGGTGCCGGCCGCTCGATTGCTGTGCAAAACCTGAACGAGCAACTGTGCATCTTGGGCCTTGGCTTTTTGTACACCTTCAGCACCGGCATGGGCCTGAGCGCCTTTGGTGCCATCACAGCGTTTGGTGTGTTGGTGGGCTATGTGATGTGGCTCATCAAACTCTGGCATGAGAGCAACCACCTGCACCACCGCGAAGAATTAGCGCGCTTGATGCACATCGCTCGCAACGACGACCTGCACGGTTAAGCCGTTCGCATGCGCCCTTCATCCGCCGAATGACAACGCGCCCTGCGCTGGCCGTGCTGGCTTTGGCCCTCAACGCGTTGGTGTGGGGCTTGTCTTGGTGGCCCATGCGCCAGTTGGATGCCGATGGCCTTCACCCCTTGTGGGCCACCGCGTGTGTGTTCAGCTTGGCCACCGTGGTTGTGACCCTCATCAGCCCTACGGGCTGGCTGCACTTCAAACAACACCCTCAACTCTGGTGGCTCATGGCCGCCTCGGGCCTGACCAACGTTGGTTTTAACTGGGCCGTCACCACAGGCGATGTGGTGCGCGTGGTGTTACTGTTTTATCTCATGCCCACCTGGTCGCTGCTGTTGGCTTGGTGGCTATTGGGCGAACGACCCACACGCGGAGCCTTGGCTCGCTTGGGGTTGGCGCTGCTGGGCGTGGTGTTGGTGCTCAAAACACCCGAGTCACCTTGGCCATTGCCACAAGATTTGCCTGATGTGTTGGCACTGCTCGCTGGGTTTTGTTTTGCGCTCACCAACATCTGGCTGTTGCGTTTGCAAAGCGCTCCTGAGTCATCAAGGATGGTGGCCATGTTTGGCGGCGGTGCTTTGATGGCTATTGCGTGCGCCGTGCTGGCCACCTTGACGGGGGTAATTCCTGCGGTGCCTACGCTAGGCGACGCATCAGCGGTACAAGCTGCTGCCACTTGGGCGCCTTATGTGCTGGGCTTGAGCGCCGCCTTCTTGGTGTCGAACTTCACCCTGCAATATGGCGCAGCACGTTTGAACGCCCACGCCACAGCGATGGTGATGATGTCAGAGGTGGTGTTTGCTAGCGTGTCCTCGGTGGCACTAGGGGCATCGACGCTGACTTGGCGCGTTGGCCTAGGTGGCGGAATGATTGTGTTGGCTGCGCTCTTGGCCTCTCACACCCACACTTCGAAAGACTCCACCTCATGACTGCACTGACCGACTTCACCGCCACCCAAATTGATGGCACACCTTTGTCGTTTGCCAACCTACAAGGCAAAGTACTGCTCATCGTCAACACGGCTAGTGCTTGTGGCTTTACGCCTCAATTTGAAGGCCTTGAGGTGCTGCACAAAACTTATGGCTCACAAGGCTTGGCCGTCATTGGTTTTCCGTGCAACCAGTTTGGCGCACAAGACGCGGGGACCAACGAAGAGATTGGTGCGTTTTGCCAACGCAACTACGGCGTGAGCTTCGCGATGATGGAAAAAATCGAAGTGAATGGCGATGATGCGCACCCACTGTTCAAGTGGCTCAAGTCAGAAGCGCCAGGCATCTTGGGCAGCGAAGCCATCAAATGGAACTTCACCAAATTCTTGGTGGGCAAAGACGGGCATGTGCTCAAGCGCTATGCATCGATGGATGCGCCCGCTAAATTGGCGGGTGACATCGAAGCTGCGTTAGCCGCTTGATTAATTCAGCGCCTCATCCAGCACTTCCACCCAATGCTTGACCGGCACATCGGTGCCGCTTTGCAAGTGGGTGATGCAGCCCACGTTGGCGCTCAAGATTGCCTTGGGTTTCAGCGCGTCTAAGTGACCCAGCTTGCGGTCACGCAAGGTGGTGCTGATTTCGGGGTTGAGCACGCTGTAAGTGCCGGCCGAACCGCAACACAAATGCGGCTCAGTATTGGCCACTTGAATGGCAAAGCCCAAATCCGCCAAGTGCTTTTCAACACCGCCCTTGAGTTGCTGGCCATGTTGCAAGGTGCACGGTGGGTGGAACGCTTGCATGCCAGCGTTGGCCAACACTTGGGCTTTCAACTTAGGCTTGAGCACAGGCACCAACTCGGGCAGCAGCTCGCTCAAGTCTTGCGTGAGGTCGCTGATGCGTTTGGCTTTAGCCGCGTAAGCGGCATCGTCTTTCAGCACATGGCCATAGTCTTTCACCATCACGCCACAGCCTGAGGCGTTCATCACAATTGCCTCAACGCCTTGCTCGACAAACGGCCACCAGGCATCGATGTTGGCGCGTATTTGCACCATGCTGCCGTCCTGGTCGTTCAAGTGGAATTTCACCGCGCCGCAACAACCCGCTTTGGGGGCGACGAGGGTTTGAATGCCTGCCGCATTCAACACGCGCGCGGTAGCGGTGTTGATGTTGGGCAACATCGCAGGTTGCACGCAGCCAGCGAGCATGAGCACTTTGCGTGCATGCGTTTGGCTGGGCCACACCACACCATTGCGCTCTGCCGTTTGAGGCGCAGGCACTTTGGCTTTGAGCTTGGCAGGCAGAATGCCGCTCACCGCTTGTCCTAACTTCATGGCGGGTGCAAAGAGGGGCGAAGGCAAGCCCTCTTTCAAGGCCCAACGCATGATGCGCTCGCCCATAGGACGCTGCACTTGCGCATCCACCACCTTGCGGCCCACGTCCACCAAGTGGCCGTATTGCACGCCGCTGGGGCAAGTGCTTTCGCAGTTGCGACAGGTGAGGCAGCGGTCTAAGTGCTGCTGGGTTTTGCGTGTGGGGGTGGCGCCCTCGAACACCTGCTTCATCAAGTAGATGCGGCCGCGTGGGCCGTCTAGCTCGTCGCCTAGCAGTTGGTACGTGGGGCACGTCGCCGTGCAAAAACCGCAATGCACACACTTGCGCAAGATGGCTTCGGCTTGTTCGCCTTCAGGCGTGCCGACGTATTGGGGGGCCAGGTTGGTTTGCATGTGTGGCTCTGAAATTAACGTGTGGGTTTAAGCGCGACCGGGGTTGAAGATGCCCGCTGGGTCAAACTGCTTTTTGAGTTCGTTTTGAATGCGTTGCTGCACCGCGTTGAGAGGCGTGTACACGCCCGCTTGCTTGTCGACATCGCCCAAGGTTTGTTGGCTGACAGCGCTGGTGCGGAACAAAGTGGCGTGGCCACCTGCCTTCACCGCCGCTTCGCGCACTTGGCTCGCGGCTGATGCAGGTGCCCACAGCCAACGTTGTGCGCCGTGCCATTCAACGTATTGCGCACACGCGGCGCCGTTCACACGCACATCCAACACAGGGGCTGTTTGTGGGACGCTCAAACGCCACAAGCAATCGTGCTCGGTGGGTGCTTGGAAAAAGTCCAAGGTTTGTTCGCCACTGGCTTTCCAGTCATCTGCTACATCATCAGCATTCATGCGTGTGACCTGCGCGCCCAAGGCTTGCACGTCGGCGCTCATCTTGGTCACGGCGGCATCGACGGCTGCCACGGCGCCGCGCAGGCGCACATAGAAAAAATCTTGCGCGGGTGATGCACTGGTGTCATGTACCCACGCGCTGGCGTTCAATGGCAGCGGCTGACCACCCCATTGGTTGATGAGTTTCAAAGCTTGGGCTTGCGACACACCCGCACACACCAAGGTGGCTTCGCCAGGGGCGACGGGTAACACCTTCAAAGACACTTCGGTGATGAGGCCCAACTGACCCCAGCTACCCGCCAGCAAACGCGACACGTCGTAGCCCGCCACGTTCTTCATCACTTGGCCGCCAAAGGTCAGGTGCTCGCCTTTGCCGTTGATGACGCGCGCACCCAGCACAAAGTCGCGCACCGTGCCCACGCTGGCACGCGCTGGGCCACTGAGGCCAGCAGCCACCATGCCACCAATCGTGGCGCCTGCGCCAAAGTGCGGTGGTTCAAAAGGAAAGCATTGTCCTTTTTGCGCCAATGCGGCCTCTACGTCGGCCAACGGTGTGCCGCAGCGCACGGTGATGACCAACTCGCTGGGCTCGTAGCTCAAGATGCCGCTGTAGGCAGTGGTGTCCAGCACCTCGCCTTGCAACGATTGGCCTAAAAAGTCTTTGGTGCCGCCGCCACGCAAGCGCAAAGGCTGGCCGGATTTGGAGGCTTGAAGAATGCGGTCGGTGAAATGCTGAAGGGTAGGTTGCAGGGTGTCTTGCATGGCCAACATGGTAGCCGCTAGGTCTGCCGCTGGTTTTGAATTTTTTGCACAGCCCCGTTTAAAAATAAAAAAGCCCGCCCTGATTTCTCAGGTGCGGGCTGTGAAGTCCAAGGAAAACTTGAAGTACTTGAAAAATTAACGGTGGTAGGCAGTTTCGCCGTGTGAGCTGATGTCGAGGCCTTCGCGCTCTTCTTCTTCCGTCACACGCAGACCCAGAACCAAGTCAACCAGTTTGAAGGCGATGAATGAAACCACGCCCGACCAAACAATGGTGGTCACCACAGCTTCGAGCTGAATCAACACTTGGCCGCTGATTGAGTAGTCAGCGCTGACAGCGTTGGCCACGTAATCAAAGATGCCTGTGCCGCCGAGCGAAGGAGCTGCAAACACGCCGGTCAACAACGCACCCACAATACCGCCCACGCCGTGCACACCGAACACATCGAGTGAGTCGTCAGCGCCCAACAGGCGTTTCAGACCGTTCACGCCCCACAAGCAGAGGAAGCCGCCTGCTGTACCGATGACGATGGCACCCATAGGGCCCACGAAACCGCAAGCTGGGGTGATGGCCACCAAACCAGCCACAGCACCAGAGGCTGCGCCCAACATAGAAGCTTTGCCTTTGGACAATGCTTCACCCGCAATCCAAGCCAAAGTCGCAGCAGCAGTTGCCACCAATGTGTTCACGAAAGCCAGAGCTGCAACACCGTTGGCTTCGAGGTTAGAGCCGGCGTTGAAACCGAACCAACCCACCCACAACAAAGATGCGCCAACCATGGTCAAAGTCAAGCTGTGAGGAGCCATTGACTCTTTGCCGTAGCCTGTACGCTTGCCGATGACATAAGCACCCACCAAGCCTGCAACAGCAGCGTTGATGTGCACCACAGTACCGCCAGCGAAGTCCAATGCGCCCTTAGCCCACAACCAGCCAGCAGCGGCAGTCACAGTTTCCAAAGTAGCAGCGTCGGTGATGGCGTCAGGGCCGTCCCAGTACCAAACCATGTGGGCCACTGGCAAGTAGCTGAACGTGAACCAAATGGCCGAGAACAACAACACAGCAGAGAAGCGCACACGCTCAGCAAATGCACCCACGATCAAGGCACAAGTGATGGCCGCGAAGGTGGCTTGGAAAGCAGCGAAGGTGAACTCAGGAATCACAACACCTTTGCTGAACGTGGCAGCAATGGAGTCAGGCGTGATGCCTTTGAAGAACAACTTGTCGAAGCCACCAAAGAACGGTGAACCGCCGCTGAACGCCACGGTGTAGCCGTAGATGACCCACAACACGTAAATGAGTGAGCTGACCACAAACACTTGCATCAACACGGACAGCATGTTCTTGCTGCGGACCAAACCGCCGTAGAACAAAGCCAAACCTGGGATGGTCATCAAGATGACCAACACAGTCGAAATCGTCATAAAGGCGGTATCGCCTTTGTTTGGCACGGGCACAACTGCATCAGCTGCCATCGCGACAGCACCGCAGAGCAAAAGGCCCAAACCGATGGTGAGAGAACTTAGAAATTTTTTCATGATGGTCTTCTTTCTTAAAGCGCTTCAGGACCGGTT
>CANGOY010000100.1 GCA_947455585.1 Comamonadaceae bacterium | reverse complement strand
GCTGCGCCTCACGCATCATCGCAAACGTGGTGTCCTTGTAAATCTTGAAGGACGACAGCGGGTCTGCGACGAAGAGGATGTGCATGAGGTTTAGATTTCGATTTTGCTGCCCAGCTCCACCACGGAGTTGCTAGGCAAGTTCAAGAAGTCGGCAGCTGAGCTGGCGTTGAGGTGCATTTGTGCAAACAGTTTTTCACGCCAAGCCGACATGCCGCTGCCCACCGTGGGCACGATGCTGTCGCGAGACAAGAAGTAGCTGGTAGTCATGGGGTTGATTTCGCAGCCCATGCCGTGCAGGTGCGTCAGGGCACCAGGCACATCAGGGTCGTCTTTGAAGCCGTAGTGAATTTCGACTTGCCAACAGTCGTAACCCAAGGCTTTGATTTGCAAGCGCTCGGCTTCGTCAATCCATGGCACTTCATGGTTTTGTACATTCACGAAAAGATTGGTCTGATGCAAAACTTTGTTGTGCTTGAGGTTATGCAACATAGCGTTAGGCACAGCCCCTTTGCCTGATGTCAAAAACACAGCCGTGCCTTCTACACGTGTAGGAGGCGACAAGAAGACCGCTTCCAAGAAACTATTCAAGTCCAAGGCATCCTCTTTGCGCTTCTCGTTCAAAATGCCGCGGCCATCGCGCCAAGTAAGCATCAGCATCATGATGACGGAAGCAATCAGCAAGGGAAACCAGCCGCCTTCGAGCAGCTTGAGCAAATTGGATGCCCAGAAAGCAAAGTCCACCATGAAGAAAAAGCTCGTGGCAGCCAAGCACCACCAGAAGGGGTATTTCCAACCGTAGTGAATCACAAAGAATGTGAGAACGGTCGTGATGAGCATGTCAGTACAGACGGCAATACCGTAGGCCGCTGCCAAGTTGCTAGACGACTTGAACATCATCACAGCCAACACGATGACAGCAAACAAACCCCAGTTCACGAACGGGATGTAAATTTGCCCGGTGTCTTTCACGCTGGTGTGGAGCACTTGCAAACGTGGCAGGAAGCCCATTTGTACGACCTGCTTGGTGACGCTAAAGGCGCCAGAAATCAAGGCTTGCGACGCAATGACTGTGGCTGCTGTAGCCAAGCCAACCAAGGGCACGAGCAACCAATCAGGGGCCATGTTGAAGAACGGGTTCGTCACAGCTGAAGGGTCGCTCAGCAACAAAGCGCCTTGGCCGAAATAGTTCAATGTGAGAGAAGGCATGACCACAAAGAACCACGCAATGCGAATGGGCTTCTTACCGAAGTGGCCCTTATCGGCGTACAGCGCTTCACCACCGGTCACACACAAAACGACCGCGCCCAAAATCAAAAAGGTGATGGTGGGTTCATTGATGATGAATTGCACGGCGTAATGAGGGCTGAGCGCCCACATGATTTCGGGATGCGCGGCAATGTGGTATAGGCCCAAAGCGGCAATGGCGGCAAACCACACCACGGTGATGGGGCCAAAGAACTTGCCAATACCGCTGGTACCTCGCTTTTGCACAGCGAAGAGGCCAAACAAAATCACAATCGTGAGCGGTATCACATACTTGGTGAAGGCCGGCGAAACGACCTCTAAACCTTCCACGGCAGACAGCACCGAAATAGCAGGCGTGATAACACCATCGCCATAAAACAAACATGTGCCGAAGATACCCACAATCAACATGCGCTGACGCAACACGGGACGGTCTTTGACGGCCATGGACGCCAAGGCCAACATGGCCACCAAACCGCCCTCGCCGTTGTTATCCGCACGCAACACCAAGGCCACGTATTTGATGGACACGATGACTGTCAGCGTCCAAAAGAAGATAGACAAGATGCCATAGATGTTGTCGGGTGTGAATTGCACATGGCCCGAGCCAAACACTTCTTTCATCGCATACAACACACTGGTGCCGATGTCGCCGTAAACGACGCCAATCGCGCCTAGGGTGAGCGCCGCGAGCGACGATTTACCGTGTTGTTCCATCATTTACCTCAGTCGTAATTCTCTGCTTCGGGGTCAGTGGCTTCGAGTTCGTAACTCGCAGCCAGCATGGCCAACCGGCCAATGACGCCATACATGTAAAAGCGGTTGGGGGTACTCGCACCAGGCTTCATGCCGGGCTGCGGCGTGTGCGCACTTTGCTCGAACGCCAAGGGCACAAAGCTCGCGCCGGGTGCGTTCAAGTTTTCGTCCACACCACGGTCGGCATGCACGCGGTAGAAGCCGCCCACCACATAACGGTCCATCATGTAGACCACGGGCTCGGCCACGGCATCGTTCAAGCGTTCGTGCGTCAGCACGCCTTCTTGGATGATGACTTGGTTCACCTCTTGGCCGTCTTTGACCACGCTCATTTTGTTGCGCGTCTTGCGGTTGACCACGTCAAGGTCTTTCACATCGCGCACCGTCATGATGCCCATGCCGTAGGTGCCGTTGTCGGCCTTGACGATGACGAAGGGTTTTTCGTTGATGCCGTACTCT
The DNA here is from genome assembly GCA_947455585.1 of Comamonadaceae bacterium. Lineage (GTDB taxonomy): Bacteria > Pseudomonadota > Gammaproteobacteria > Burkholderiales > Burkholderiaceae_C > Limnohabitans. The sequence goes on along the minus strand of CANGOY010000100.1, from coordinate 4,352 downwards.
TTGTATTTGCGCTTAATCTTGGTCAGCAAGGCATCGACATTCGTCTTCAAACACTCCATGCCCGTGCCTTCGGCAAAGTTCACTTCGCCGCACTGGTTGAACATGGGATTGATGAGCCAAGGGTCAATGCCTAGCAGCTTGCCAAAACGCTTGGCCACTTCTTCGTAGCATTCGAAGTGTTTACTCTTGCGGCGCACGCTCCAGCCGGCGTGCAGGGGTGGCAACAAATGTTGCTCGTGCAAGTCTTCCAAGATGCCGGGGATGCCTGCGCTCAAATCGTTGTTGAGCAAGATGGTGCATGGGTCAAAGTCCTTGAGCCCGAGGCGACGCTTGCCGCGAATCACGGGCTCAAGCGTGACGCTGTCGCCGTTGGGCAACTCAATCGTGGTGTTCTCTTTGATTTCAGGATTGATTGAACCAATGCGCACATTCAAACCCGCCATGTGGAAGATGCGCTGCAGCTGCGCCACGTTCGACAAGTAGAAGGTGTTGCGCGTGTGGTTCTCAGGAATCAACAAGAGGTTGCGCGCTTCGGGGCAAATCTTCTCAATCGCAGCCATCGCCGCTTGCACAGCGAGCGGCAACATCTCAGGCGTGAGGTTGTTCCAGCCGCCTGGGTAGAGGTTGGTGTCGACCGGTGCGAGCTTGAAGCCTGCGTTGCGAATATCGACCGAGGTATAGAACGGCGGCGTGTGCTCCATCCATTCCAAACGAAACCAACGCTCGATGGCGGGCATGGAATCGAGGATGCGTTGCTCAAGCTCGTTGATGGGGCCGTTGAGGGCCGTGATGAGATGTGGAACCATGGTGTCCTTGTAGGTGGAGAGCAATTCTAGGACGTTGGGATGACACAGTCAGACTCAAGCTGACAAATGTCGGGTGGGCGACTAAACGCGAATTTCACCCTGGCCCAACACCACGTATTTGAGTGAGGTCAGGCCTTCAATGCCCACTGGCCCACGCGCGTGGAATTTGTCGGTGGAAATACCTATTTCGGCACCCAAACCGTATTCAAAACCATCCGCAAAACGGGTGCTGGCATTCACCATCACGCTGGACGAGTCCACCTCACGCAAAAAGCGCTGGGCGTGCATGTGGTCGCGCGTGAGGATAGATTCGGTGTGGTGACTCGAATAATGGTTGATGTGTGCAATAGCCGCATCCAAACCATCCACGACTTTGACGCTGATGATGGGGCCTAGGTATTCCTCAAACCAGTCTTGTTCGGTCGCGTCTTTGAGGTTCGCGCCTTTGACGTGGGCAAGGATGGCTTTGGCCTCTGGGCAGCAACGCATCTCCACGCCTTTGGCCGCGTAGATGGCGCCAATTTTTGGCAAGAACTCTGCCGCTACGCCGCGAGCCACCACCAGGCTTTCGCTGGCGTTGCAGGGGCTGTATTTTTGGGTCTTGGCGTTGTCAGCCACGGTCACGGCCATGGCGATATCGCAGGGGTCGTCCACATAGGTGTGGCAGTTGCCGTCCAAGTGTTTGATGACAGGCACTTTAGCCTCGCGGCTGATGCGCTCAATCAAACCTTTGCCACCGCGTGGAATGATGACATCCACAAACTCGGGCATGGCAATGAGGTGGCCCACGGCGTCGCGGTCGGTGGTTTGCACCAGCTGCACCGCGTCGGTGGGCAAGCCGCCTTCGCTCAAGGCTTGTTGCACCAACTTGGCCAAGGCTTTGTTGGAATCAATGGCTTCCGAACCACCGCGCAAGATGCAGGCGTTGCCACTCTTGATGGACAACGAGGCCGCCTCTATCGTCACGTTGGGGCGGCTTTCGAAAATCATGCCGAACACGCCTAAAGGCACGCGCATTTGGCCCACGCGAATGCCGCTGGGTTGCTCTTTCAAACCTGTGATTTCACCAATCACCTCAGGCATGGCGGCAAGTTGTTCACAGCCTTGTGCGCAGGTTTCCAACACTTTCGGCGTGAGCTTCAAGCGGTCGACCATGGGGGCATCAAGGCCCGCAGCAATGGCGCGCTCAATGTCTTTGGCGTTGTCGATTTGGAGCGCGTCTATGTTCTCGCGCAACAAGGCAGCAAGTTTGCGCAGCGCCGTGTTCTTCACTGCGGCAGAGGCTTTGGCCATTTGTGCGGACGCGGCTTTGGCCTGAGCACCGAGTGCGTGCATGTGGTTGGCAACGTTGAGAGTCGTCATATGTGTTTCCTAATTAAGCATTGCGCGGCATACAAGCGCGGCACAAACGCATGGCCAAACGGTGCAGGGCTTGCCAGTTATCGGCAGGCCATTCTGGCGTTTTCAAACCTTTGACAATGCCGTCGACCTGATGGGCCGATTGCAACAATTTTTCCAGCATGCCCACACTCAAGCGCGGCAGCACGCGCTCGAACAAACGTTCGCGTGGGCCCCAAATGCGCTGTTCGCGCAAGGCCATAGGCAAAGCCTTGCCAGAAGCCACCGCATCTTTGACACGCTTCAAGGCGCGAATTTCTTCGGCCAATGTGTAGTGCACCAGCACCTCGGCCTCACCCTCGGCCTTCAGGCCGTCAAGCATGCGCTGCACGCGCAGGGGCTGGCCACTCAGCACCGCCTCTGAGAGTTTGAACACGTCGTAGCGCGCCACGTTCAACACGGCACGTTCGACTTGCTCAAAGCTCAACTCACCTTCTGGGTACAAAAGTGCGAGTTTTTGAATTTCTTGGTGCGCGGCCAGCAAGTTGCCTTCCACACGCTCAGCAAAAAACTGCAAGGTATGTTGACCCGCTTCGCCCGCGGCGACGCGCTGCTGCTGTGCACCCAAACGCTGTGCAATCCATGTGGGCAACGCATGGCGTTCCACCGGATCAATCTGCACGCTGATGCCGTTGTTCTCTAGGGTGCTGAACCACGCCGAGCTCTTCGTCGCTTTGTCCAGACGCGGCAACAGCACCACGGTCAGTGTGCTGTCGTTGCCAACAGCCAGCTCTGCAATTTGCTGCAAGGCAGTACTGCCTTCTTTGCCTGGCTTGCCAGAGGGAATGCGAATTTCAATCAGCTGTTTGTCGGCAAACAAACTCATGGAGCCACCTGCAGCCAGCACTTCACCCCAATCAAAGTGGGCACCGGCCACGGTGTACACGCTGCGCTCGGTGTAGCCCTGCGCACGCGCAGTATTGCGCAGCGCGTCTAAAGCCTCTTGCTGCAACAGCGGCTCGTCACCATAAAAGGTGTACAGGCTGCGCAAGCCTTTGCTGGCCTGCGTTTGCAAGTGGTTGGCAAATTGAGCGCTGGCGACTTGCATTTAGACCTGACGAATTGCGGCCAAGCGACGTTGGATTTGCAACACCAAATCACCTTCCATGTCCCGGTACAACAAGGCTTCTTCCGACTCTTTGGACAAGGCGCCAGTTTCGTTGAAGTTGATGTCGCGCGTGAGCGTGATTTCTGTATCGGGAATCAACTCAATGCCGTTGCGCGAACGCACACGAAAGCGATAACGCAAACGCAGCTGAAATTCACGAATCGCACCAGTCGAGGTACGGCCCACGACCACTTTCTCACGCACCTCAAACAACTGGTCAAAGATGACTTCGGCACGTTCAATTTGGCGCGGGTCCGTGATGACTTCCACCTGCCCTGAAGACTCCAAACTGCGCTTGAGCTTCACACCAAACGGCGACACGATAGGAATGCTACTGAACAGCGTGTTGAACGCATAGCGCGGCGGCTTGCGCAGCTCAAAACCACACCCCGCCAGCCCTGCAGCCAGGGCGGCAGACATCAACCAAGCGCGACGTGTGGTGGACATATCAGCCTTTAAACAACGATGTTGACCAAGCGACCAGGCACCACGATGACCATCTTAGGTGCTGCGCCGTCTGCTTGCTTGATGAAGGCTTCGGTGGCCAATGCGGCTTGCTCGATTTGCTCTTTGCTGGCCGTGGCGCTGACAGTGACGGAGCCACGCAGCTTGCCGTTGATTTGCAGCATCAGCTCCAACTCATCGCGTTGCAAGGCGCTTTCGTCCACCTCGGGCCATGCGGTGTCAAGCAGGTCGCCCGCCTTGCCGGCATAGCCCAGCTCGGCCCACAAGTTCGCACTGATGTGCGGGCAAGCGGGGTAGAGCATGCGCAGCAAAATCGACACGCCTTCACACAACACGGCGTTGTCGCCATCGCTGCCGTCTGTCTTGAAATCTTCCAAGGCATTGAGCAACTTCATGCAGCCCGACACCACGGTGTTGTATTGCATGCGGTCGTAGTCGTAGCTGACTTGCTTCAACACCACGTGCATTTCGCGGCGCAAATCGGCAGCTTCTTTACGCGGCTTGGTCGCGCTCAGGTTACCTGCGGTCGCGGCCTTGAGGGTAGCTTCGTGTTTGAACGCAAAGTTCCACACACG
>CANGOY010000099.1 GCA_947455585.1 Comamonadaceae bacterium | reverse complement strand
GTGGCCAAGAAAAAAGATGGCACCGAAGATTTGAAAATCTTGCCTCACTGCACATTGCCTTTGACAGGTGTGGGCGTTGTCGACCGCATCATCACCGACCTCGCGGTGATGGACGTGGTGCCTGAAGGCCTCAAAGTGATTGAGCTGGCACCTGGCGTGACCCGCGACTTCTTGCAAAGCAAGACCGGCGTGACTTTGATTTAATTCAGTCACCTACCAACGCAAAAGCCGCTATGTTCACGTTTGTGAGCAGAGCGGCTTTTTTATATGGAGCGGGTGACGGGAATCGAACCCGCGTTATTTGCTTGGGAAGCAAGAGTCCTACCATTGAACGACACCCGCATGTTTGCAAGGCATTGTATCGGCGTGGACTAAACTGGGCGGCGTGGCATCGGCTGCATGTGGAGTTGTCGTATGAAAAAAGTTATGTTTGCTCTGTCTTTGTGTGTGGCTTTCGCGGCGAACGCGCAAAGTTGCAACGACATCAAGGACAAAGACAAAGCCAGTTATTGCCGTGCGCTCGACACCAACGACAAATCGCATTGCCAAAAAATTGGCAGTAATGACTTGCTCAATCTGTGTATGGGCAAGGTCGAGAACGACATCAAATATTGCCGTCGCATCGCAACTGACAAATTCAAGAAAAGATGTGAGAACAGCATTCGCTGAGAATGCAAAACAGCATCCACGAGGGATGCTGTTGTGGGGTGAGCGCAGTGTGGATTTAGGCTTGTGCCAGTGCCTGCTGCATCACTTGACCGACTTGGTTGAAGTAGTCGTGGGCCATTTGTGTAGGCACCAAGTATTTGGTGCGGCGGTTTTTGCCTTCAAACACGGTGTCAATCATGCCCAGCTCACGCAGCTGGTCGAGCTTGCGGTGGATGGTGGCAGGGGATGCGATGGTGTTCAAAGCCATGGCATCAGTGACGGTCAAAGGCTTTTCACCCGCATGGCGAACAGCAATCACTTCGAGAAGTTTCTTGGCATCCAAATCCATCGCAGGCGCGTTGGCACCGCCATCTAGGGCGTGGATGAGGTTGAGAAAACGCAGATAGATTTGCTTAGATTCCATGGTTGGTATGCCTTTGCTTACATATGTAAGAGATATCGAGATTGTATGCATCTAAACTGTCATAAACAGCGTAAAACCACGTAGACCTGCATATTTAGAGGCTTTGTCATTATTTAAGGATATCGCCCAAGCACAGGTATTTCATTTCTAGGTACTCGTCCATGCCGTGGCTAGAGCCTTCACGGCCCAAGCCTGATTGCTTGACACCACCAAACGGCACGTGCTCGGTGGCGATGATGCCCACGTTGATGCCCACCATGCCGTATTCCAGCGCTTCGCTCACACGGTAGATGCGGCCGATGTCGCGGCTATAGAAGTAGCTGGCCAAGCCAAACTCGGTGTTGTTGGCGGCATCCACAGCTTCTTGTTCTTTGTGAAAACGGAACACGGGGGCGAAGGGGCCAAAGGTTTCTTCACGGGCGCACAGCATGTCGGCGCGTGCATCGGCAATGACGGTGGGCTCAAAGAACTGGCCGTCTAGCTTGTGACCGCCCACCATGACTTTGCCACCTTTGGCAATGGCGTCTTGCACATGGCGTTCGACCTTTTCAACCGCTGCGTTTTCGATGAGCGGGCCTTGCACCACGCCTTCGTCAAAGCCGTTGCCCACTTTCAGGGTTTTGACCTTGGCTGAAAACTTTTGCACAAACTCGTCGTACACCGCGTCTTGCACGTAAATGCGGTTGGCGCACACGCAGGTTTGGCCCGCGTTGCGGTACTTACTTGCCATCGCGCCTTCCACGGCGCTGTCAATGTCGGCATCGTCAAACACGATGAAGGGGGCGTTGCCACCTAGTTCTAAGGCCAGCTTCTTGATGCTGGGCGCAGACTGCGCCATCAAGATGCGGCCCACTTCGGTGGAGCCCGTAAAGCTGATGTGGCGCACGATGTCGCTGCTGCAAAACACCTTGCCAATGGCAATGCTGTTGTCGCTGTCGGCGGTGATGATGTTCACCACACCGGCAGGAATGCCCGCGCGAATGGCCAGCTCTGCGGCAGCCAAGGCGGTGAGGGGGGTGAGTTCTGCAGGTTTAATGACCACGGGGCAGCCAGCAGCCAGCGCAGGCGCCACTTTGCGGGTAATCATGGCCAGCGGGAAGTTCCACGGCGTGATGGCCGCACACACGCCGATGGGCTGCTTGAGCACCATCAAACGGCGGTTGTTGTCAAACTGGGGCAGGGTTTCGCCGTTGACGCGTTTGGCTTCTTCGGCAAACCACTCCACAAAGCTGGCACCGTAGGCCACTTCGCCTTTGGCTTCCGGTAGCGGTTTGCCTTGCTCGGCAGTCATGATGCGGCCCAAGTCTTCTTGGTTGGCCATGAGCAGGTCAAACCATTTGCGCAAGAGGATGCTGCGCTCTTTGCCCGTTTTGTTGCGCCAAGCAGGCCAGGCTGCATTGGCCGCGTCAATGGCTGCTTCGGCGTCTTTGGCCGTGAGGTTGGCCACGTCGGCCAGCTTTTGGCCCGTGGCGGGGTCATGCACATCAAAGCGGCTGGCGCCCTTGACCCATTGGCCATTGATTAGCGCATCGGTCTTGAGCAGCGTGGGGTCGTTCAGTAAAGAAAGGGGCGCAGTCTTCATGTCCATGAGGGTCTCCAAATTTGATTGGCCAGAGCATACCGCTGGCCCCGTGCCCGTGATGACTCTGGGGTGACACCGAAACCTATAATTTAAGGATGACTACACCCAAATTCACCGTCGCCGATATTCGTAAAACTTTTCTGGACTTCTTCGAGTCCAAAGGCCACACCGTGGTGGCCTCTAGCCCTCTGGTGCCGGGCAACGACCCCACCTTGATGTTCACCAACTCGGGCATGGTCCAGTTCAAAGACGTGTTCTTGGGCGAAGACAAGCGCTCTTACGTGCGCGCCGCCTCGGTGCAAGCCTGCTTGCGAGCCGGCGGCAAACACAACGACTTGGAAAACGTGGGCTACACCGCCCGCCACCACACCTTCTTTGAAATGTTGGGCAACTGGTCGTTTGGTGACTACTTCAAACGTGAATCGCTCAAGTGGGCGTGGGAGTTGCTGACCGAGGTCTACAAATTGCCAGCCGACCGTTTGCTGGCCACCGTCTACCAAGAAGACGACGAGGCCTATGACATTTGGACCAAAGAAATTGGCCTGCCACCCGAGCGCGTGATTCGCATTGGCGACAACAAAGGCGGCCGCTACAAGAGCGACAACTTCTGGATGATGGCTGACACCGGCCCTTGCGGCCCGTGCTCTGAAATCTTCTACGACCACGGCGACCACATCCCAGGCGGCCCTCCCGGCAGTCCCGACGAAGACGGCGACCGCTTCATCGAAATTTGGAACAACGTGTTCATGCAGTTCAACATGGCCGAAGACGGCAGCATCACCCGCTTGCCCGCGCCTTGCGTGGACACGGGCATGGGCCTCGAGCGCTTGGCTGCCATCTTGCAACACGTGCACAGCAACTACGAAATCGACATCTTTGATGCCCTCATCAAAGCCGCGTCACGCGAAACCGGTTGCACCGACATGGGCCACAAGAGCCTGCGCGTGATTGCGGACCACATTCGCGCCACATCATTCTTGGTGAGCGACGGCGTGGTGCCAAGCAACGAAGGCCGTGGCTATGTGCAGCGCCGCATCATCCGCCGCGCCATTCGCCACGGGTATTTGTTGGGCCAGAAAAAACCGTTCTTCCACAAGCTCGTGCCTGACTTGGTCAAGCTCATGGGCGATGCTTATCCGAACATGGCCAGCCAAGCCGAGCGCATTGCGTCGGTGTTGAAGGCCGAAGAAGAGCGCTTCTTTGAAACGCTCGGCGTGGGTATGCAAATTTTGGATGCAGCTTTGGAAGGCGGCGTGAAAGTGTTGCCGGGCGAAGTGGCCTTCAAGCTGCACGACACCTATGGCTTCCCACTCGACTTGTCGGCCGACGTGTGCCGTGAGCGTGGCTTGAGCGTGGATGAAGCAGGCTTTGCCGCCGCGATGGAAAAACAAAAGAGCCAAGCCCGCGCCGCAGGCAAGTTCAAGATGGACAAGGCCTTGGACTACACCGGCGCTGGCAACACCTTTGTGGGCTACGACGACCTGAAAGCCACGTCCAAAGTGGTGGCTGTTTACTTAGACGGCAACTCCGTGGCTGAACTCAAACACGGCCAAACGGGCGTGGTGGTGTTGGACACAACACCGTTCTACGCCGAGAGCGGCGGCCAAGTGGGCGACGAGGGCGTGCTGGTCAGCGGCTCTGCGAGCTTTGCGGTGGAAGACACCTTGAAAATCAAGGCTGACGTGTTTGGCCACCACGGCACCTTGACCCAAGGCACGTTGGCGGTGGGCGACCACGTCGACGCACAGGTCAACACGCAAGTGCGCGCTGCCACCGTGCGCAACCACTCGGCCACCCACTTGATGCACAAAGCCTTGCGCGAAGTGCTGGGCGACCACGTGCAACAAAAAGGCAGCTTGGTGAATGCCGAGCGCACACGTTTTGACTTTGCGCATAACGCGCCGGTGACCGATGCGCAGATTCGCGACATCGAAGCCAAGGTCAACGCCGAAATTTTGGCCAACGCCGCAGCACAAGCGCGTGTGATGGACATTGAGTCCGCTCAGAAAACCGGCGCCATGATGTTGTTCGGCGAGAAGTACGGCGAGACCGTGCGCGTGCTCGACATCGGTTCCAGCCGAGAGTTGTGCGGTGGCACACACGTCAAAGCCACGGGTGACATTGGCTTGTTCAAAGTGGTGGGCGAGAGCGGTGTGGCCGCGGGTGTGCGCCGCATTGAAGCCATCACAGGCGCGAATGCTTTGGCTTATTTGCAGTCTCTCGAAGACAGCGTGTCGCAAGCGGCTGGCGCACTGAAGGCCCCAGCGACAGAACTCAACGCTCGCTTGGCCCAAGTGTTGGACCAAGTCAAAGCGCTTGAGAAAGAAGTGTCGGCCCTCAAAGGCAAAGTGGCGTCTGCCCAAGGCGATGAGTTGATGACGCAAGCACTCGACGTCAAAGGCACCAAGCTCTTGGTCGCCAAGCTCGAAGGTGCGGACGCCAAAACTTTGCGCGACACCATGGACAAGCTCAAAGACAAAATGAAGTCGGCCGTGATTGTGCTGGCCGCTGTGGATGGCGAAAAGGTGAACATCGCCGCAGGCGTGACCGCTGACAACGTGGGCAAAGTCAAAGCAGGTGAGTTGGCCAACTTTGTGGCTCAGCAAGTCGGCGGTAAAGGCGGTGGCAAGCCCGACATGGCCATGGCCGGTGGTACCGATGCCGCAGCCTTGCCAAAGGCTTTGGCCAGCGTGCATGCTTGGGTAACTGAGCGCGCTTGATTCAGATGAACGCACGCACACACCTTGTGCAAGCCAAGGCCCAACGTGTGTTGGGCCTTTTTCTTGGCGTTTGCCTCGCTGTCTTGTCTTTGAGTTTTGTGCCCACCAATGCGTGGGCTCAGTTCGACAAAACCGCATGGCCCGCCAAAGTGGACACGCCCAAGATTGAAGTTATCGATTTGCAAGGCAAAGCATGGAGCACCGCAGAGCTTGCAGGCAAAGTGGTGGTGCTCAACTTTTGGGCCACATGGTGTGCGCCTTGTAAAGACGAACTGCCCACCTTGCAAACTCTGCATGACATCAGCGATGCACAAACCGTGGTGCTCACCATCAACGTGCGCGAGCCCGCTTCACGTGCTGCGCGTTACATGCAGAGCACGGGCATGACATTTCCCGTCATCTCAGACGCAAGGGGAGACTTGGCCAAACGCTGGGGCGTGACGGTGTACCCCACCACCATCCTCATTGCACCCAACGGCCAAGCCCGCTGGCGCGTGGTGGGCGATGTGGACTGGAGCGGGCCGCAGGCCAACGCGTGGTTGGCCGATGTACGCCAAAACGTTTCACCCGCTAACGCTGCATCGAAGCCCGCCACCCCCAAGCGATAATTCAAGCGCCTCGCGCACTTTGCGTGGGGTGACCTGCCTTCGGGGCATGGGTGCGGTGAGATGTTTCATCTCGTTCATGTGCCTTGTATGCGCCGACAGGTCTCACTCAATACTCGGAGCTCTCTTTCATGACTCTCGTGCGTCGTTCCCTTCTCAAGGGGGCCGCAGCTGCGTGTGCCCTCAGTGGTGTGCCTGGCTTTGCTTTGGCCCAAACTTCTTCCACAGCCGCTCGCCGCTTCGAGCCACAAGCGGGCCAGTGGCGCACGTTTGAAGTCACCACCCGTGTGGACTTGGCCGATGCAAAAGGCGCAGCCTCACGCGTGTGGTTGCCTGTGCCCAGCATCAACTCGGATTGGCAACGTTCGCTGGAAAGCAGTTTTCAATCGAACGGCACATCTCGCATGACCAGTGATGGCTCAGAAGGTGCGCGCATGCTCTACACCGAGTTCGCCGCTGGTGTGACCCCGTTTGTTGAAGTGACCAGCCGCGTGCAAACGCAAAGCCGTTTTGTGGACATCACAAAGCCCAATGCACATGCGTTCACACGCGAAGATGCAGGCACCTTGCACCACTACACCCGCGCCACGCGTTTGTTGCCCACCGACGGCATCGTGCGCACCACGGCCCTCAAAGCCACGCAAGGCGCGAAGACCGACGTACAAAAAGCACGCGCCATTTACGACTGGGTCGTGGCCAACGCATGGCGCGAACCCAAGACACGCGGCTGCGGCGAGGGCGACATCAAAACCATGTTGGAGACAGGCAACCTAGGCGGCAAGTGCGCCGACATCAACGCCTTGTTTGTGGGCCTGTGCCGCTCTGTCGGCGTGCCTGCACGCGATGTGTATGGCATTCGTTTGGTACCTTCGGCCTT
>CANGOY010000098.1 GCA_947455585.1 Comamonadaceae bacterium | reverse complement strand
TTTGCAAACGCAAGCGTATTTGTCGGGCAAGCAGTGGGGTTTGTTGGATGCTTGTGTGGCCCCGTTCGTACGCCAGTTTGCGCGCGCTGACCGCGCGTGGTTTGATGTACAGCCTTGGCCACAGTTGGCACGATGGCTGACCGCATTCGAGGCTTCAGAAGACTTTGCGGCGGTGATGCACAAGCATCCGTTGTGGGTGTCGCCGCAGGTCTGAGGCCTCTCTGTTTGCAGTCAGTTGGTGCCTTGTAATTGCTTCTGCTTAGTTCGTCGCTTTTAAAAAATCCATCACCAATTGCCATTGCGTAGGTACGTTCAAGGCGGGCGCATGGCCGCAGCCTGCAATTTCTTCTGTACGCAACAAGCCCTTGGCGCCTGGGCCGCGTGTGCGCATGGCTTGGATGGTGTCGGGTGAAATTAAATCCGAGTTCGCGCCGCGCATCACCATGACAGGAATGTTCAACGAGTCGTACTCGGTCCACATGGGGTACTCGGGCACTTCGCGGAAAAACTGCTGGGTGATGTTCGGGTCGTAGTGCGGCGTTACGCGGCCATCGGGCAGGCGGCGGGTAGAGGTTTCGGTCAGGTGCGTCCACTGTGCGTCGGTTTGTTGGCCAAACGGCGCATAGGCTGCACGGAAGAAGGTTTCCAGCTCGGGCACGGTGTCAAACGCTGGCGGTTGTCCTGCGTAGGCTTTGATGCGTTCAACGGCTGCGACAGAAATTTCAGGCGCGATGTCGTTCAGCACCAAGCTGCGAATGCGGCCTTTGAAGGCGGGCAGCTCTAACGCAGCTGCGCATACTAAGCCCAAAGCGCCGCCCATCGAGGTGCCAATCCAGTGGGCTTGTTCAATGTGCAGTGCATCCATCAAGTCCAAGGTGATGCGTGCATAGGTGGCGAAGCTGTAATCGTCTTTGGGGTTAGCACTCCACTGGCTCAGGCCTCGGCCGATGGTGTCGGGGCAAATCACGCGGTAGTGTGGACTCAGTTGTTCAGCCAAGGCATCAAAGTCTCGTCCCGTGCGGGCTAAGCCGTGCCAAGCAATCACAGCAGGCAGCGAGGCGTCGCCCCATGCGGTGTAGTGAATGTTGAAGCCGTGGCATGGCAAGTAGTGTGAGCTGGGTTTCATAGTGAGTTCAGTTTACGATTGACCCATGCAATTGCAAGATATTTTGTATTCCCAAGGTTTTGGCACGCGTCGTATTTGCGCGGGCCTCATTCAACAAGGCTACGTGCAGGTCGATCTGGGCGAGGGCTTAGTCACCTGTGACGACGCGCTTGAAGACGTGGCGGTGAAAGAGGGCCTGATGTACTCGGTGCAAGGCGTGCTGTGGCCGTATCACGCCAAAGCCTATGTGCTGCTGCACAAGCCTGCAGGCTACGAGTGCTCACACAAACCTTCGGCATGGCCAAGCATGTACACCTTGCTGCCACCGCCTTTGCGCTACCGCCCGCAAAAAAGCGCTGTGCAAGGCGTGCAAGCGGTGGGGCGATTGGACCAAGACACCACGGGCATGTTGGTGCTGACCGACGATGGCCCGCTGATTCACCGCATGAGCTCGCCTCGTCACCATGTGCCCAAGGTGTACGAGGTCACCACCGACGACCCACTGGACGACACGCAAGTGCAACGTCTGCTCGATGGCGTGGTGCTGGACGACTCGCCCAAACCCGTCAAAGCCGCGGCGTGCGTGGCTGTCTCTGAGCACCATTTGCGTTTGACGCTCACCGAAGGCAAGTACCACCAAGTCAAACGCATGTTGGCGGCGGTGGGTAACAAGGTGGTGGTTTTGCACCGCTCGCAAATCGGCGTCATGCCTTTGCCCGCCGATTTGGCGCCAGGCCAGTGGCGCTGGATCAGCGAAGACGAGTTGAAGCTGCTAGCTACAAACGCTTAACTTCGCTTGGCGCGTGTGGCTTGTTTGCGCTGCGTCAACGAAATTCGACCGAATTGAAGCCTTGTTTTCGCTCAGGCTAAGCCCTGCTCGTTACACTGGGTGCAGATTTTTCAAGGTGTTTTTTGTGTTTTTGATTCAACGTTTGTCGCTGGCTTTGGCTGGCGCACTGCTTTTGGCAGCTCCGGCCGTTCATGCGGCCAATCCTATTTTTGTGCTCAATTCTTTGGACGCGAATGTCAGCGTCATCGACTCGGCGACTTGGAAAGAAACCCGTCGCATTGCCACAGGCAAAGAGCCGCATCACATCTACCTCACACCCGACGAAAAGTCAGTCATCGTGGCCAATGCCGGTGGCGATTCGCTGACCTTCATTGACCCTCGTACGGCTGAAGTGCAACGCGTGGTGCGCGGCACGATTGACCCCTATCAGCTGCGCTTCTCGCCCGACATGAAGTGGTTTGTCACCGTGGCCAACCGTTTGAACCACATTGACATTTACCGCTGGGACGGTAAAGAGTTGACGTTGGCCAAGCGCATTCCCTCCGGCAAAACGCCCAGCCACATTTGGATTGACACCAAGAGCACCACAGCCTACGCGACCATGCAAGACAGCGATGAGCTGGTGGCTGTGGACTTGGCCACGCAAACACTCAAGTGGCGCGTGAAAACGGGCGCCATGCCTGCGGACGTGTTTGGCACGCCAGACGACAAACATCTCTTGGTGGGTTTGACGGGGGGCGACCATGTGGAGGTGTATGACGTCACAGGTCCACAAGCCAAACTGGTGAAGAACATTCCCACAGGCGAGGGCGCACATGCCTTCCGTGCTTTGGGCGACGGACGCCATGTGTTTGTGGGCAACCGTGTGGCCAACACGATCAACAAAATCGATTACATGAAGTTGGAATCTGTGGCGCAGTTCAAAGCGCCTGGTGGGCCAGATTGCATGGAAGTCACGGCAGATGGCAAGCTACTGTTGGTGTCCTCGCGCTGGATTAAAAAAGTCAGTGTGATTGATATCGCAACGGGCGAACTCGTGCGTCAAGTCAAAGTCGGCAAATCGCCTCACGGCATTTGGACTTTGGACCGCGCCAAACGGTATTGACCATGAGCCAGCCGCAGCAGGGCCCGTTGTCTTTGAAACGCCCACGCGTTTCATGGCGGGCGTGGGCGGTGGCTTCTTTGGCGCTGTGCGGTGTTGCCGCGCAAGCGGCAGCGCCTTGCAGCAAACCGCTGTACCTCACCTTTGACACGGGCCACATGGGTGTGGCGCCCTTGATTGCCGAGGTGTTGAGCCGCCAAACCGTGAAGGTCACTTTCTTTGCGGCCAACGAACCCACCAAAGAAGGTGATGGCTCGCTGGGCGAGCACTGGGCCCCTTGGTGGAAAGCCCGTGGCGCTGAAGGCCACGCCTTTGCATCTCACACCTTTGACCATGTGTATTGGCGCTCAGACCTGCCGCGCGGCAGTTGGCAAATGCGTCCTACGGCTGGCCCTAACAAAGGCCAAACCGAGGTGTGGACCAGTCAACGCTATTGCGACCAATTGCAATTGGCCAACACGCGCTTGGAGCAAATCACAGGCGTTAAGCCTCTGCCTTTGTTTCGTGCGCCCGGTGGTAAAACTTCACCCTCGTTGTTGACGGCGGCCAAGCAATGCGGCTTTGCCCATGTGGGCTGGGCCGATGCGGGCTTCTTAGGCGATGAGTTGCCCAGCGATAAATTTCCCAATGCCATGCTGCTGCAACGTGCGTTGAACAACATCCGCTCGGGCGATATCTTGATGGCGCACCTGGGCATTTGGTCGCGCCAAGACACTTGGGCACCTGCGGTGCTCGAGCCCTTGATTGAAGGCCTCAAAGCCAAAGGGTTTTGTTTTGCCACACTCAAAGACCATCCACAATTCAAACCATGGATACGCTGATAGACCTATTTGCCAACACGCAAGCCACTTTGTATGAAGGCGTGATGCAGCCCATCGCGTTCGCGTTGGGAATGGGCAACCGTTTGGATGAGGTGTTCAACGGCACCGGTTGGTTGCTGGTGGGGCTGATTCAAATTGTGGTCATGCTCGTGGTCATTGGCCCGCTGCAACGCTGGCGCCCCGTTGAGGCGGTCACCGACACACATGCCATTCGCGCTGATGTGATTTACACACTCATCCACCGCTTGGGGCTATTTCGCGTGGCCCTATTTTTGTTGGTCGACCCCGTGCTGGACACGCTCATGGGGGAATTGCGCGTGCAGGGTGTGGGTACCTTCCATTTGGAAGACCTCTGGCCTGGCGTGACCGATGGCCCACTCACCAGTTTTTTGATTTACCTTGTGGTGTTTGACTTCGTCAACTACTGGCTGCACCGCGCGCAGCACCAGTGGAACTGGTGGTGGGCCTTGCATGCTGTGCACCACTCACAGCGCCACATGACGCAGTGGACCGACAACCGCAACCACTTGCTGGACGACTTGTTAGGTGCCGTCATTTGGGTGTTGGTGGCGCAACTCATCGGCATAGCTCCTTCGCAGTTTGTGGCGGTGGTGGCCATCACGCAGTTGTTTGAAAACTTCCAACATGCCAACTTGCGTGTGAGTTTTGGTAAGTGGGGTGAGCGCTTGTGGGTCAGCCCGCGGTTTCACCGACTGCATCACGCTGTAGGCTTGGGACATGAATCCTCTCAAGGCGTAAAGACAGTTCTAGGTGGGCACAACTTTGGCGTGCTCTTGCCTTGGTGGGACATCATGTTTGGCACAGGCAACTTCGACCTGCGTTTCGAGCCCACCGGCATCCGTGACCAAGTGGAGCAGGGGGTTGATTACGGCGAAGGTTTCTGGTCGCAGCAGCGATTGGGTATCAAACGCCTCATGCAAGCTTTGGGTTTTTCATCCACGCGTTAAATAGCTGCGGTATGCTTTTGGCATGCGTTTGTTTTTAGATTCTTTTTGGCGGGCACTGGCTTATTGTTTGATGCCTCGCGTGATGCTTCTCTCTCTGTTGCCCCTGGCCATGTTGCTGGTGCTGTCGGTGAGTTGGGGCTATTTCTATTGGTCGCCTACCCAAGACTGGGTGCGCGAGATGCTGGCTTCTTGGCAAGTGCTGCAAGGCATGATGGATTGGCTGCAAGACAAAGGTGCTGCCGAGTTGCAAGCCGTCATGGTGCCTCTGGTGGTGATTTTTGCCATCACGCCCGTGTTGGTGGTCATCTCGTTGTTGGCCGTGTCGTTGATGATGACGCCTGCCATGGTTGACCTCGTGGTGCAGCGCCGCTTTGCGCATTTGGCGCTCAAACACGGTGGCACCACGCTCACCAGTTTGGCGTGGACGCTGGGATCCACCGTCATTGCCATGGTGGCCATGGTGATTTCGCTGCCGCTTTGGGCGGTGCCGCCCTTGATGTTTGTCGTGCCGCCGCTCATCTGGGGTTGGCTCAGCTACCGCGTGATGGTGTTTGATGCCTTGGTCAACCACGCGAGCCGCGAAGAGCGTTTGGCCATTGGCCGCCAGCATCGCATGGGCTTGCTGACGATTGGTGTGCTCACGGGCTACATGGGCACATTGCCCAGCCTCGTGTGGGCCTCGGGTGCAGTATTTGCCGCGGCGTTTTTGGTGCTCATCCCGCTGGCGATTTGGATTTATGCCTTGGTGTTTGCCTTTACCTCGCTGTGGTTCACGCATTACAGCTTGGGTGCACTAGAAGCCCTGCGGGCGGAGTCGGGCACTGTGGTCATGGGCGCCTCGGTGCCGCTGCCCACGGTAGCATTGGCTGATGACACAAACAGCTCACCCCACCAGCCCCCCATCGTCTAAAGCCAGGCCAGAGTTTGGCCTCATCATCGTTGGCGATGAAATTCTTTCGGGCAAGCGTGCCGACAAGCACATGCCCAAACTCATTGAGCTCTTAAGCGCACGTGGCTTGTCACTTGACTGGGCTGACTACGTTGGAGATTCGCCCGAGCGCATCACGCGCACGTTGGCTCGCGCGTTTGAGAGCAACAGCATTGTGTTTTCGTGCGGCGGTATTGGTGCCACGCCAGATGACCACACGCGTCAATGCGCAGGCAAAGCCTTAGGGGTGGACATCGTGTTGCACCCACAAGCCGAAGCTTTAATTCGCGAACGCATGCAAGACACTGCAAAAGAGCAAGGCGTGCCTTATGAGCCTCAGCACCCAGACAACATCCACCGCTTGAACATGGGCGTGTTTCCGGCGGGCGCGAGCATCATTCCCAATCCGTATAACAAGATTCCGGGTTTCACTTGCACAGGTGCAGGCGGTGGCGCTGTGCACTTTGTGCCGGGCTTTCCAGTGATGGCTTGGCCCATGATGGAATGGGTGCTCGATACACGTTACCCGCATCTGTTTCAGCATGAAGCGTGGATTGAAAAGTCGGTCATCGTCTATGGCTCGATGGAGGCCACGCTCACGCCGCTTATGGAGGCTTTAGAGCGCGACTATGCGGGCGTGAAAGTGTTCAGCTTGCCCAGCGTGGACCACCCCGTGCATGGGCGCCACATCGAGTTGGGTGTGAAAGGCGCGCCAGAAGTGGTGGCTTTGGCCTATCCAGCGATGCTCGCGGGTCTTCACCCCTTCGGTGTGAAGCTGGGCCCTGAATTGGTGCGAAAATAAGATGAGGCCATTTTGGTGCGTTTGTGCACCAAAATAATGCAAGCCGTTTTTCTGCATTTGCGCACCAGAATGCGTTTTTGCAGCTATTTTGCACCAATCTCGGTGCAAAATAAGCGCCTTGAGGGTGAGGTAGATGTTGGTCACTGCAAGGCATACGCTGGCACAGAAACTGCATCCACCCACCTCGAAACACTTTTTAATCCAACAACCCTAGCAGGAGAACTTGATGGCCAAGACCGTCGCAGACGTAATGAAAATGGTGAAAGAGAACGAAGTTAAATTCGTTGACTTCCGTTTCACCGATACCCGTGGCAAATGGCAGCACATCACTGCGCCCGTGTCGCAGTTTGACGAAAGCAAGTTCGAAGAAGGACAAGCGTTTGACGGTTCTTCCATTGCTGGCTGGAAAGGCATTG
>CANGOY010000097.1 GCA_947455585.1 Comamonadaceae bacterium | reverse complement strand
CTCATGAAAGCGCATGGCGCGGTCATTGGCAATCGGCACCCAGATGGACACATGGGTGCAGCCTTCTTCTTGCAGGCCTTCGCGTGCAGCGTCCCACAAAGCCAGGCCCACGCCTTTGCCCCAGTAGGCGGCGTCCACATAGATGTCCCAAATTTCGCCCAAGGTGTTGGGTGTGCCTTTGTCGCGTGAGCGGTCGTAGCCCACAAAGCCCACAATCTTGCTGCCGTCAACGGCCACTTGGACTTGGGGTTCGGCGTATTCAACGGCTTCGCGCCAGTAAACGGTGTTTTTTTCTTCGGGTACAGGCAGCACTTTGGCGCCTGTTTGCATGGTTTTGAAAGCTTCTTTGGCGGTGGCGGCGTACAGCTCGGCGATTTTGGCGGCGTCGCGCATGGTGGCGGGACGGACTTCAACAGTTGTCAATTCGGACATGGAGAGAGGGAATTTCGTAATCAATAAAGACCGCTATTGTCCCAGCAAATCTACCCTCAGCTAAGACTTAGGTAGAGTACTGGCTTCGCTGCTTGCAGCCTTCTTTTTCAAACTCCCGAACCCATGCTCATTCTTGCCCCGATGGAGGGCTTGCTCGACTTTGTGCTGCGCGACGTGCTGACCCGCATTGGCGGGGTGGACCGCTGCGTGTCGGAGTTCATCCGCGTCACTAACACCTTGCTGCCCGAGCGCACGTTTTTGCGCATCGTGCCCGAGCTGACCAATGGCGGCCGTACCTTTGCGGGTGTGCCTGTGCGCCCTCAGTTATTGGGGTCAGACCCCCAATGTTTGGCTGACAACGCCGCGCGTGTGGCAGGCATGGGCTGTGATGGGGTTGACCTGAATTTTGGCTGCCCCGCCAAACAAGTGAACCGCCACGGCGGTGGCTCGGTGCTGCTGCAAGACCCAGAAGTGCTGTACAAAATTGTGCGGGCCGTCCGCGCCGCTGTGCCAGCACACCAAGTGGTGTCGGCCAAGATGCGATTGGGGTTCAACGACGACAGCACCGCAGAAGAATGCGCCTTGGCGCTCGAGGCGGGCGGGGCCAGCGAAATTGTGGTGCACGCCCGCACCAAGGCCGATGCGTATCGCCCACCGGCGTATTGGCATCGCATTGCCGACATCAAAGCCAAGGTGAAAACCCCCTTGGTGGCCAATGGCGAAATTTGGAATGTGCAAGACGCCATCCATGCGCGTGCTGAATCTGGCTGCTTTGACTTGATGCTGGGCCGCGGCATTGTGACCAACCCCGGTTTAGGTTGGGCCATTCAAGCGCACGATGCAGCTGCGCAAGGTTTGCCAGCACCCGCGCCCGAAGTACGCTGGCATGACCTGCCGCCACATCTGCACACGTTTTGGCAAATCGTGTCGGGCCATGTGAGCGAGCGTCACCAAGCGGGCCGCTTGAAACAATGGCTGAATTTTTTGCGCAAGTATTACCCCGACGCTGAGGCTGCCTACCAACATGTACGCACCTTGACCAGCCCCAAAGACATCAATGCATGGTTTGACGCCATGCCTACACAACAATGACCGACGACAACACCCAAGACGCCATCGACGACAACGCATTCGCGCAAGAGCCACGCCTGTGGCAAAACGAAACTTGGACGGCCAAGGTCATCAAAAACGACGATGACGATGGCTGGGCCGTAGCCATGTTCAAAGACGGCGAATCCGAAGCCGCGCTGATTGGCCCGTGGACCATGGGGCGCGACAAAAAGAACCCCAAGCCACTGGACGGCAACGCGTTCATCACCTTGGTGAAAACCGCGTCTGAGTTTGTGCGCCGCAGCGAGCAGCAGTTGCATGCCACGCTGCACCAGTCGGTCACGGTCAATGGCCAAACTGGCCGCGTCACCGTGCTGCTAGACATCGTGCCCGACGACGACAACCCCTACGCCACACTCAGCGCGCAAGACGAGGGCGGCGATACGTTGGCCGAGGTGCGTGTGGACGCGGGCTACAAGCTCAACCGCAATACGGCGCAGGCTTGGGTGGATGCAAGCTTTGAAAAACCCAAGGGCGCACGGGGCTGAGGCTGAGCGTTAAGCCTTGGCGCTGCTTGCGCTTTTTTTAGGCGCGGTTTTCTTCGCAGGTGTTTTGGCTGGTGCTTTCACCGTGGTGAGCTTTTCGTACAGCTCAAACAAATAGGCCACGCGGCTGGTATCGTCGTTGCCTTTTTCGTAGCCGTAGGCTTCGTCGACCGCTTCATCCACCAAGTCATGCGCGGCTTGCAGGCTTTTGTTTTTGCGCAAGTTGTCTGGGTCATAGAGCCAAGCCAAACTTTTATCTTTGTGCAGGGCGCGAGCATCCAACACGGCTTGGCCTGCCGCTTCGATGGCGGCCATGTTGGCCTCGGTGGGTTTGGGCCAAGGGTAATTGTTGTAAACGATGGTGTTGGAATAGCGGTAGTCGCTTTTGATACGACCACAAATGGCCCGTGTCCATGCGTTGTGCATCGTGGAATTGAGCATGCCAAAGTGATACAGCGTGGCGTTGGGGATGAGTGAGTTGGCGTTGCCGCAAATCACGCTGCTGTCGAAAAAGCC
The DNA here is from genome assembly GCA_947455585.1 of Comamonadaceae bacterium. Taxonomy (GTDB): domain Bacteria; phylum Pseudomonadota; class Gammaproteobacteria; order Burkholderiales; family Burkholderiaceae_C; genus Limnohabitans. Next base: position 4,458 of record CANGOY010000097.1, on the reverse strand, counting down.
AATCGGAATAAAGGCTCTGTTTTCTGATGACTAATTAGCTTTGATTAATTTATTTAAAAAGTATTCTAATTAGCTAAAAATAACTCTGTTTGACGTTGTTTGCTGTCAGTGCTAGCATTGCTATCAAATTGCAAGAGTCCACATGAGTACCTTGACCATTCGCAACCTAGAACCCGCTATCAAAGACAAGCTGCGCATGTCCGCTGCAACGCACGGGCGTTCGATGGAGGAAGAGGTGCGCACCATCTTGCGCAGCGTGTTGTCGCAGCCAGCCAAACCTGCGACGGGCATGGGCAGCCGCATTCATGCGCGGTTTGCGGCCATTGGTGGCGTGATGCTGGAAGTGCCTGCGCGAACTGCTGCTCCGCGTGCAGCCAGCTTTGACAACGAGGCGCAAGCGTGATGGTGTTGGACACCAACGTGGTGTCCGATCTGATGCGCCCCGAGCCCAATGCCGCTGTGTTGGCTTGGCTCAACGGCCAACCCGCAGATACGCTGTGGCTCAACAGCGTGGTGGTGTCAGAGCTGCTTTATGGCGTTGCCCGCTTGCCTGATGGCAAGCGCCGAGCGCAATTGGCACTTGCCGTGCAGGCTATGTTGGCTGAAGACTTTGCGGGCCGCGTGTTGTCATTTGATTTAGAGGCCGCCGTGGTGTACGCCGATTTGGTGGCTATGCGCGAGCGTCAGGGGCAGCCTATAGATGTCGCCGATGCGCAGATTGCGGCGATTTGTTTAGCGCACGGCGCTACGCTGGCAACTCGGAACACCAAACACTTTGAAGGGGTGGGTTTGACACTGATGAATCCTTGGGTGGCTTGATGTCGCACAAACACCTCCATCCTTGGCAAGTTCTCACCGGCGGCATTTGCGGCTTGGTGCTAACCATTGGCTTGGCGCGTTTCGCCTACACGCCGCTGTTGCCCAGCTTGCAAATTCAAACTGGATTGACCGATGCTGCAGCAGGCGGATTAGCCGCCATCAACTACGCGGGTTATATGAGCGGCGCTTTGGCTGCTACTTGGATAGATGATGTGCGCTGGCGGCATTGGCTTTACAGCGCGGGTTTGTGGATGGCCTTGGTCACGGTGGCTGCGATGGCGCTGACCACTTGGATGCCTGCATGGGCTTTGATTCGTTACATCGGTGGCTTGTGTGGTGCAACTGGCATGTTGCTGGGTTCAGGTTTGGTGTTGGGTTGGCTCATGCGGCAGGGGCAGCGGCCCGAGCTGGGTTTGTATTTCATTGGTTTGGGGCTGGGCATTGTGGTGTCGGCTTTGGGGGCGTGGGGCTTGTCGCAGCTGTGGCCCACATGGTCTGACCAATGGTTGGCGTTTGCTGCTTTTGGCTTGGTGTTCTTTGTGCCCGCTTGGAAGTGGCGTCCGCCTGTGCCGCCGCAAGTGGTGGTGTCGCATGACGCCGCTACGGGTGGTTTAGGTTCACCCCGCTGGACGTGGACCATGCTCACCAGTTACTTTGCGGCTGGCTGGGGCTTTGTCATTAGCGCCACATTTACCGTGGCCATTGTGGAGCGCGAGCCAGCCCTCGCAGGCCAAGGCCCACTGGCTTGGGCCATGGTGGGCATGGCCGCGATGCCGGCTGTGTTCATTTGGGATTTGGTGGCGCGGCGTGTGGGTGACAAGCGTGCCTTGCTGTTGGCGTTTGGTTTGCAAACGCTGTCGGTCATGTTGCCTGCGATGTCGGGTGAGTTGTGGGCAGCGCTCGCAGGGGCGGTTGGCTATGGCGCGACTTTCATTGGCATCGTCAGTATGACCTTAGCTTTGGTAGGCAGACGCGCACCTAACAACCCAGGCAAAGCCATGGCCAAGCTCACGCTCAGCTATGGCGCGGCGCAAATGCTGGCCCCTGTGGTGGCGGGCTATATGGCGCAGACCACGGGCACGTTCAAAGGTGCGTTGTGGCTGACGGCTGGCGTCATGGCGGCTGGCATGGCCTTGCTGGCGACCTTGCCCAAAGACAATTAAACGCTCAATCGTTGAGCGAAAACCCCGACCTTTGGCGGGGCTGCACAGGCCCGACAATAGACACCTGCTTCTTGGCACATTCCGCAATTTTTATAAGCGATATCGACAGTGCCTACACACAGTTTTATTCTCGGCAAAGACGCGCCGCTCGAATCCACCATCAACACCCTGCAAGCCAAGCTGCAAGCGATGGGTTTTCATATTCAAGAGAAGAGTTGGCTCAACCCAGTGGACGGCATTTGGTCAGTCCACATCCGCGACCGCGATTGCCCCGCCTTGTTCGCCAACGGCAAAGGCGCCACGCGCATGGCATGTTTGGCCAGTGCGCTGGGTGAGTTCTTTGAACGCTTAGCCACCAATTATTTTTGGACGCATTTCTATCTCGGGCCCCTCACGGCCGATGCCTCGTTTGTGCATTACCCACAAGAGCGCTGGTTTGATTTGACCGACGATGGTTCATGGCCCAAGGGTTTACTCAACGTTGAGCTGCACACCTTTTACAACCCAGAAGGCAACATTGATTGCGCCAACTTGGTGGACTTCAACTCTGGCAACGTTGAGCGCGGCATTTGCGCCATTCCCTATGTGCGCCAGCGTGATGGCGAGACGGCCTACATACCCGTCAACATCATTGGCAATTTGTATGTGAGCAACGGCATGTCGGCGGGCAACACCGCCGCAGAGGCACGCACGCAAGCGTTGTCTGAGATTTTTGAGCGCCATGTGAAAGCCAAAATCATCAGCCAAGGCATTTGTTTGCCCGATGTGCCTGAGGCCGTTATCAACCGCTTTCCACGCATCGCCGCTGGTATTGCTGCTTTGCGTGCGGCAGGCTTTGGCATCTTGGTGAAAGACGCATCACTCGGCGGCAAGTACCCCGTGATGAACGTGACCTTGCTGCATCCCGAAGACCAAGGCTGCTTTGCCAGCTTTGGCGCGCACCCACGTTTTGAGGTGGCGCTAGAGCGAGCCCTGACCGAGCTGCTGCAAGGTCGCGCACTCGACACCTTGGGTGGATTTCCTGCGCCCACGTTTGATTTAGAAGAAGCAGCCAGCGCACCCAACATCGAAATTCATTTCGTGGATTCGAGTGGCGTGATTCACTGGGAATTCTTGGGCGAAATTCCAGACTATGTGTTTGTGGATTGGAACTTTGCCAACACCACCGCAGAAGACTATGCCTATTGCGTGAAACGCATGCATGACGATGGTTTTGATATCTACATTGCCGACTTCGAGCACTTGGGCGTGTACGCCTGCCGAATTTTGGTGCCGGGCATGTCTGAGATTTACCCCGTGGACGACCTCGACTTTGAGACCAACAGCATCGCCAACGAAATGCGAGAAGCCATACTCAACTTGACCGACCTGGACAACGAAGAATGCTCAGACCTGCTGGCGTCGTTGAACGAATCCAACTTGGCCGATGAGCGCCCTGTAGCTGCCTTGATTGGCATGGCCCCAGACGCAGGAAGCTTTTGGGCCGACTTGCGTGTGGGAGAACTCAAAACCCTTTTGGCCTTGGCCTGCGGCGACGAAGCCGCCACCGTCGAAGGCTGTGAGTGGATTCGCCACTTTGACCAAATTCCGCAGCAACGCCGTGCGGTGTATGCATGTATCGAAACCTTGGTGTTGCTCACTGACCGTGGCGACACTGCCCCCTATGTGGGCGCGATTCGCCAGCTGTTTGGTGCGGGTGTGTTTGAGCAAGCCCACGCCCTCATCATGCAGACTGACCGCTTCATGGGCATCTCAGCGCCTGGGTTGATGATGGACGGCTGTGAGATGCAGCACAAGTTATGGGCTGCCTACGAAAAAGTGCAAGAGCACAAGTAATCGAACGCAAACAAAAAAGCCGCTTTGACAAGCGGCTTTTTTCATGCCTCAGCGACGTGGCATGAAGACACTCAAAGGCCAAGGCTCTCCAGCACCACCACACCTTTGGGTGTTTGCAGGGTCGCTTTGAGGTTCGCAGTACCTTCGGTCACTGCGACGCGGTTGAGTTCAATCGCATCAAATGCGGCTTGCAGTTTGTCAGCGCTGGGGTGTGTGACTTCAAGGCTTTGCAACGTCACGCCCGAGCGGGTGAGGGTGTTGCGAGGGTGGAGCTTGAGTGGGTCGGTCGCGTCTGGTTTGCCCCACTGAATGAGAGAGGGCATGCAGCCGTCAAACAAGCGTTGGCCATCGGCGCGCACCGAGATTTGCCAGTTCAGCGTGCCGCGATTCGTACGGCGGTTGCCTGCGATGGCGGGGCCGCGGTCAATGCCTTGCATGCGAATGGCCATGCGTGCTGCTTTGAGGTCTGGGGTGTTCACCACAAAGTGCACCAAGCGCGGTTCTTTGGCCACGGCTTTTTGCAAGGCGGGGTTGTCCATATCGAACCAACGGGTGGGGCAGGCGCGTTTGGGGCGCACGACGTTGGGGTTGATGGCGATGATTTCCAAATATGCCATGGGGTTGGCAGGCGAGGCAATTT
>CANGOY010000096.1 GCA_947455585.1 Comamonadaceae bacterium | reverse complement strand
CGCTCGACTTGCAAGATGGGCAAAAACACTTCGGCTTCAAAGCGCAAGTGGTATTCACGCACCACCGAAATTTGCAACTCTTCACGCGAGCCAAAGTGGGCAAACACGCCCGACTTGCTCATGCGCGCAACCTCGGCCAACGCGCCAATGCTCAAACCCTCAAGGCCGATTTGCGTCGCCAAGCCCAAAGCAGCGTCGACAATGGCGGCTTTGGTTTGCTGGCCTTTTTGCAGCGCCTTGCTTTCGCTGGCTGCAGTTTTTCGTGTGGCGGTCATGCGGGACTTTTGAATGAAACTCTGAAAAAGAACGGTCGTGCTATTTTGCATGAATTTTGAATCTTTAAACTAAGACCCTATGCAAGCCACCAGAATTCTCGCCATTCGACACGGGGAAACCCTATGGAATGTGGACACACGCATCCAAGGCCATCTCAACATTGACCTGAACGAAACAGGTCGCTGGCAAGCAGAGCGCGTGGGCCATGCCCTCGCTGAAGAACCGATTCACGCTATTTACAGCAGCGACTTGCGCCGTGCGTTTGAAACCGCGCAAGCCATTGCAAATGCCCCCGCACGACTGGCTGCACGCACCCACACACCTGCGCAAGTAACACCGCATTTGCAATTGCGCGAGCGCCACTTTGGGCATCTGCAAGGCAAAACATGGGCTGAAATCGAGACCCAACACGCAGAAGAATGCAAACTTTGGCGTGGACGTGACCCACATTGGGCGCCATCGGGTGGCGAGTCTCTGACGGTCTTGCGCGAGCGAATTAGCCACTGCGTGAATGAACTGGCGAGTCAACATCTCGGCGAACAAATTGTGCTGGTCGCACACGGCGGTGTGATGGATGCGCTGTATCGCTTAGCCACCAACCAATCGGTGGAAGCCCCACGCACGTGGCACTTGGGCAATGCTGCCATCAACCGTTTGTTGTGGACACCTCAAGGCTTGAGCTTGGTGGGCTGGGGCGATGTGTCGCACTTTGATGAGGCGCTTGGTGCGCCCCGCGACGAGACCACGACTTAATCTGTGGTGACGTCGCCAATCGCCTTGGGCGGCGTCACACCCAAGTGACGATAGGCCGCCAAGGTGGCCATGCGGCCACGCGGCGTGCGCTGCAAGAAACCTTGCTGAATCAAATACGGCTCAATCACGTCTTCAATCGTGTCCCGCTCTTCACCGATGCTGGCCGCAATGTTGTCGAGGCCGACGGGGCCGCCGTCAAAGCGATGAATCACGGCTTCCAACAATTTGCGGTCCATCAAGTCAAAACCTTGCGGGTCCACATCCAACATGGCCAGCGCCTTGTTGGCCATCTCGAGGGTGATGCGGCCATTGCCCTTCACATCCGCGTAATCGCGCACACGGCGCAGCAGGCGGTTGGCAATACGTGGTGTGCCGCGTGAACGACGCGCAATCTCAAAACCACCTTCCGCATCCATCGGCGTGTCCAGCAAACCTGCACTGCGCACCACGATGCGTTGCAGCTCTTCGGCGGTGTAAAACTCTAAGCGCGACACAATGCCAAAGCGGTCACGCAAGGGGTTGGTCAACATACCGGCTCTCGTTGTTGCCCCCACCAAGGTGAACGGCTGCAAGTCGAGCTTGATGCTTCGCGCCGCTGGGCCTTCACCAATCATGATGTCGATTTGGTAGTCCTCTAATGCGGGGTACAAAATTTCTTCCACCACAGGCGACAAGCGGTGAATTTCGTCGATGAACAACACATCGTTTTTCTCAAGACCCGTCAGCAGCGCAGCCAAGTCTTTGGGCTTTTCTAACACGGGACCGCTGGTGGAGCGCAGGTTCACACCCAGCTCTTGCGCGATGATGTGGCTCAAAGTGGTTTTGCCCAATCCAGGGGGGCCAAACAGCAGCACGTGGTCGAGGGCTTCGTTGCGCATCTTGGCTGCACCAATGAAGATTTCAAGCTGCTCGCGCACCTTCATCTGTCCCACGTACTCTTGCAGCAGCTTAGGGCGCAAGGCCCGTTCAATTGCTTCTTCGTTGGGCGACACAGGCGCAGCAGACACCACGCGTGATGGCACGGGGGAAGGCGCGAAATCGTCAGTCTGGATGCTCATGGTTTATTTGGCCAATGATTTCAGAGCGAGCTTGATGCCGTCGCTCACGCCCACATCGGCAGGCAATGCTTTCAGTGCAGCAGCGGCTTCTTTGTCGTTGTAGCCCAGCGCCAGCAGCGCTTGCAAGATGTCGCTTTGGTGGTCAAGTGTAGAAAACAGATGGGGGCCAATGTCTGCGCCCAGTTTGCCTTTGAGCTCGAGCAACAAACGCTCAGCCGTTTTCTTACCAATGCCCGGCACTTTGGTGAGGCGCGCTGCATTTTGGTCAGACACAGCACGCGCTAACTCGTCGGCACTCAAGCCGCTCAAAATACCAAGCGCCATGCGGGGGCCAACGCCTGAGATTTTGATGAGCAAACGAAACGTTGCACGCTCTGACGCAGTACCAAAACCAAACAAAATTTGTGCATCTTCACGCACCACAAAGTGCGTCAGCAACGACACTTTTTCACCGGTGGCGGGCAGGTTGTAAAACGTGCTCATGGGCACATCGACTTCATAGCCCACGCCGTTGCAGTCCACCAAGACTTGGGGTGGATTTTTCTCGCTGAGAATGCCGCTTAATTTGCCAATCACATCTTGCCTATCATTGGGGACCTTTTGAGAGATTATCGACTTGATTCTTCGCCACACCTTCACCCCGCATAACAACACCCGTTTGTCTCATTTGTGCGGTCCTACCGACGAACACTTGCGCACCATCGAACTGGCACTGGACGTGAAAATCGCCCATCGCCACGAGCAATTCAAAGTAGACGGCCACAAAGCCAAAGCCACCCGCGCCATGGAGGTGTTGCAAGCTCTGTATGAACGTGCCACCAAAGCCATCCCGCCTGAACAAGTGCAACTCATGCTCGCAGGAGACAGCGCGATGGAGGAAGATGCACCCACCCTGCAAACCCGCCGCACCGACCTGCGTGCGCGCACGCCCACACAAGCCGCCTACCTAGACAACATTGCAGCACACGACATCAGCTTTGGCATTGGCCCAGCGGGAACTGGCAAAACCTATTTGGCCGTGGCCTGCGCTGTCGATGCGCTGGAGCGCAGCGCCGTGCAACGCATTGTGCTGACCCGACCTGCTGTAGAGGCTGGCGAAAAGCTGGGCTTCTTGCCTGGCGACTTGGGCCAAAAAGTGGACCCGTATCTGCGACCCTTGTATGACGCGTTGTATGACCTGATGGGTTATGACCGCGTGCAAAAAGCGTTTGAGCGAAACGCGATTGAAATCGCACCACTTGCGTTCATGCGTGGCCGCACACTCAACAACGCCTTCGTCATCTTGGACGAAGCACAAAACACCACGCCCGAACAAATGAAGATGTTCCTCACTCGCATTGGCTTTGGTGCCAAAGCGGTGGTCACAGGTGACGTAAGTCAGATTGACTTGCCCAAGGGGCAGCTGAGTGGTTTGATTGATGCCGAGCGCGTGTTGAAACGCGTCAAAGGCATTTCAGTCACCCGCTTCACCAGCGCCGATGTGGTGCGCCACCCACTCGTGGCCCGCATCGTAGACGCGTATGACGCACAACGCACAGCCACCACCGGCGCCCCTTCACGCAAACAATCTTAAAAATATGGCCCTGCCCACCTTAGACCTGACTCTGCAATTTGGCGACGTGCCCTACGCCGCGCGCCACCGCGCTGCGCTGCCACGTGCGTTTGTGAACCGCTGCATTCGCAGCGCCTTAGCGCATGACGCCGAAATGACCGTGCGCATCGTCGACGCGGAAGAGGGTCAAGCGCTCAACAGCGGCTATCGCAAGAAAAATTACGCCACCAATGTGTTGACGTTTGACTACGCCCAAGCCCCAATGGTGATGGCCGATCTCGTGCTGTGTGCACCCGTGGTGGCAGCTGAGGCCAAAGAGCAAGGCAAGTCACTGCAAGAACACTACGCACACTTGCTGATTCATGGGGCGTTACATGCCCAAGGCTATGACCACGAAACCTCTCAAGCGGATGCCATGGAGATGGAAACGTTAGAGATGTTCATCATGGCCAGCCTTGGTTTGGCTTGCCCTTATTAACGCCAAACCCTATGCAGGTCGATTAACGACCTAAGGCGTCTTCCAACAAACGCACTTTCACCGTCTTGCCTTTGACGCGCCCTGCGCTCAAACGCTTGACGGCTTCACGCGCAATGCTGCGCTCCACCGCCACGTAGGTGGAAAACTCGTTCACGTTAATCTTGCCCACTTGCTCTTTGGTGAAGCCTGCGTCACCCGTGAGTGCGCCCAACACGTCGCCTGCGCGAATTTTCTCTTTGCGCCCACCCACAATTTGCAAGGTCGCCATGGGCGGCTGCAAGATGCCGCCTGCAGCAGGCGTGAGACTGCTGAGCGGCGCCCAGGTGGACTCGCGGTTTTGCAAGAGTTCAATCTTGCCCACGTTGCCCATCTCGTCCATGCTGGCGAGTGACAAGGCCAAACCTTCAGCGTCACCTCGGCCTGTGCGACCAATGCGGTGGATGTGAATCTCTGAATCGGGTGTCACGTCCACGTTGATGACCGCTTCTAAGTTCGCCACATCCAAACCACGCGCTGCCACATCGGTGGCCACCAACACCGAGCAGCTGCGGTTGGCAAACTGCACCAGCACTTGGTCGCGTTCGCGTTGCTCTAGCTCACCAAACAAAGCCAAAGCGCTGAAGCCTTGGGCTTGCAACACGGTCACCAAATCTCGGCATTGCTGTTTGGTGTTGCAAAACGCCAGCGTGGATTCAGGGCGGAAGTGGTTGAGCAGTTGCGACACGGCGTGCAAACGTTCGTTGTTGCTCACTTCATAAAAAATCTGTTTGATTTTTTGTGCGTCGTGTTGCGCTTGCACCTTCACGGTTTGCGGCTCACGCATGAACTGCGACGCAAGTTTGGCAATACCCTCAGGATACGTGGCCGAGAACAACAAGGTTTGACGGTCTTTGGGGCACTGACGCGCCACCTTGGCGATGTCATCGAAAAAGCCCATGTCCAACATGCGGTCGGCCTCATCCAGCACCAACATCTTCAAGCCTTGCAGGCTGAGTGAGCCGCGCTCTAAGTGGTCCATGATGCGGCCGGGCGTGCCCACAACCACATGCGCACCGTGCTCTAGGCTCACGGTTTGGCCGCGTAACGCAACACCGCCACACAGCGTGACCACTTTGATGTTGCCCACCGCGCGGGCCAAGCGTCGAATCTCTTGCGTCACTTGGTCGGCCAGTTCGCGTGTGGGGCAAAGAATCATGGCTTGCGCGTCAAACAATGCAGGGTCAAGTTTTTCAACCAAGGGAATGCCAAATGCGGCCGTCTTGCCGCTGCCGGTACTGGCTTGGGCAATTAGGTCACGGCCCGCCAAAGTCAGGGGCAAGCTGGCAGCTTGGATGGGGGTCATCTGGGTGTAACCCAGCTGCGTCAAGTTATCGAGAGAAGAGGCCGCGAGGCTCAGGGAAGCAAAGGTCGTAGCGGTATTTTTTAAATCGGTCATGCACCGATTATCGTGATTGGGATGGTCACGGGGCCATCGTTCACCAAATGAACTTTCATATCTGCGCCAAAGATGCCGGTTTGCACCTGCGGGTGCTGCGCTTTAGCTTGCGCCACAAACGCGTCGTACAAGCGGCGGCCTTCGTCTGCGGGTGCTGCGCTGGTAAAACTGGGGCGTGTGCCGCTGCTGGTGTCTGCTGCCAAAGTGAATTGACTCACCACCAACAAGCCGCCATTCACATCCACCACGCTGCGGTTCATCTTGCCTGCGTCGTCATAAAACACGCGCAGCTTCAAGATTTTGTCGAGCATTTTTTGGCCTGCAGCGTCTGTGTCGCCCTTTTCAGCGCACAGCAACACCAATAAGCCTTGGCTAATTTCACCCACAGTTTGGTTGTCGACCACCACACGCGCTTCGCTCACACGTTGCAACAGCGCTTTCATGCGTTGTCTATAGGGTCGTCGAAATGGGCTTCCACATCGTTGGGCAGCAGCTGAATCGTGGCGCGCAAACCGGGCACTGTGGTCATCAACGTGTGCTCCACATTCGCACGCAAAGTGGCAGCGCGACCCAGCGTCCACTCCGCAGGCATGTGCATGTGCAAATCCACGTAACGGCGTTGCCCAGCCTTGCGGGTGATGATGTGGTCAAAGCGCACGAGGTGCACGTGGTCTGCACCTACCTCTTCATGGCTCGCAGACAAATCATGCAGCACCGTGTTGATTTGTGCCAACACCTCGGGTTCGACCGCTTCGTCCATCAAGCCTTGTGACGCGCCCCAAATCAAATGCCAACCTTCGCGCAAAATGTTCAGCGCCACACCAAACGCGACCAAGGCATCTAGCCACAGCCAACCTGTCAGACTCACCAACCCAATGCCAAGCACCACGCCCGCAGACGTCCACACATCTGTCACCAAGTGACGTGCATCCGCTTCTAGCGCAATCGAGCGATGCGCTTTGGCCGCCTTGAACATGACCCACGCCAACAAACCGTTGAGCGCAGAACTGGCCACGGACAAAACCAAACCAATGCCCACTTGCTCTAAAGGCTGCGGGTCGAAAATGCGATGACCCGCCGCCCACATGATGCCCAGCGATGCCACCACGATGAGGATGCCTTCAAAGCCAGACGAAAAATACTCAGCCTTGTGGTGGCCGTACGGATGGTCTTCGTCAGCGGGTTTGGCTGCAACGGTGACCATCATCAAACCGAACACGGCGCTGGCCAAATTGACCACGGACTCCATGGCGTCGGACAGCAAACCCACCGAGTCGGTGAGGTGCCATGCCAGCGTTTTGAGCGCGATGGTGATACACGCCACCACGACCGATGCCCACAGCAGCCCTTTGGGCGAAAACCATTTGGAGAGAATGTTCATGTGTTGAGTTTGACTGCGACTCGTTAAGCCAAGGTGACACGCGCAAATTTGCGTTTGCCAACTTGCACCACAAACGTACCCGCGTCAAGCTTCAATCCTTTGTCGCTGACTACGCT
>CANGOY010000095.1 GCA_947455585.1 Comamonadaceae bacterium | reverse complement strand
GTGAGGCGCTGCGCATTGCGCCCACGACATTGCGCAAAGCGCTTTAAAGAATCCTATGAATCAATTACATCTCTTCTTGCCCTGTGCGGCAGGCGTCGAATCCTATTTGGCCGAGGAAGTGCGTCGCATTACAGGTGTGGGTGACGATGACATTCGCGCGTTTCGTGCGGGCGTGATGGTGCGCACTTCGTGGCGCGATGTGTTGCAGCTCAACTTGCACAGCCGCTTGGCACAGCGCGTGTTGGTGGAGTTGTCGCACACGCAGTACCGCCAAGAAGAAGACCTTTACCGCGCTGCGGGTGAAGTGGCTTGGGAGCTGTGGTTCTCGCCCAAAGAAACCTTCAAGATTGAAATCACCGCGCAGCACAGCCCTTTGAAGAGTTTGAACTTTGCCGCGCTCAAAATCAAAGATGCGGTGGCGGACCGCTTCCGCCACAAGTTTGGCGTGCGCCCCGATGTCAACACGCAATGGCCCGATGCGCGCATCTACGCCCACTTGACCACTGAGAGCTGCACGCTCTACATCGACACATCAGGCGAACCCCTTTTTAAACGCGGTTGGCGCGCTGACAAAGGCGATGCGCCTTTGAAAGAAACCCTCGCTGCTGCCATGTTGGCCGCAAGTGGCTGGAGCCAAGGCGATGGCACCGCAGCCAACCCTGACGGTTTGATGGCCCAAGGTGTGCCGCTGTATGACCCTTGTTGCGGCAGCGGCACCATCGCGATTGAAGCGGCGCAAATTGCCTGCAACATCGCGCCGGGGTCGATGCGCAAATTTGGGTTCCAAAAACTCATTCCCTACCAAGAGCACGTGTGGCACGGCTTGGTGGACAACGCCCGCGCCAAAGAGTGCGAGCCGCGTGCCGAAGTGTTTGGCAGCGATGTGGCTTTCCGTATGGTCGACTTTGCACAGCGCAACGCTGAGCGTGCAGGCGTTGCCCACGCCGTGCAGCTGCGCGGTGGCGATGCACTACAACGTATGCCCCCCAGCGAAGTGCCGGGCGTGATGCTGGTTAATCCGCCCTATGGCGAGCGTATTGAAGCTGCTGGTATTGCGGGGGCGGCGCGCCGTGCGCGTTATTCGCCACCTACGGAATATGTGTCGCCCTACGAAGACGTGAATCACAACGGCGATGCAGGTTTTGATGATGACGCCCATGACAACGGCATGGTGCGCGACGACGTGCCACGCTTTGGCGCACGCGACATTGCACAAACTGAAGACGGCGGCGATTTCTTTGCCCAGTTGGCTAGCCACTGGAAAAAGAACTACGCAGGCTGGTCCGCATGGATGTTGACGCCCGACCTCAAGCTGCCAAGCCGCATGCGCTTCAAAGAATCGCGCCGCGTGCCCATGTGGAACGGTCCGATTGAATGCCGCATGTTCCGTTTTGACTTGCGTGCGGGCTCGATGCGCAACAAGCCCAGTGATGCTCAGCCCACCGAGGGCAACGGGCTAGAGCAGTCGTGAGTGCCGAACTAGGTGTGGGTGCTGCCGCAGCACCCGTGCGCGTTGTGCTCGACACCAACATCGTGCTTGACCTGTGGCTTTACAAAGATGCAGCTACGCCCGCATTGCTAGAGGCGCTTGAAAGCAAGCGTGTGCAATGGCTGGCCACGCAAGTGATGCGTGATGAGCTTGAGCGCGTACTGGCCTACACCCACATCGTTAAGCGCTTGGCGTTTAGCCAACTCACCGCGCAAGACATCTTGGCGCAGTTTGATGCGCATGCGCAGCTGATGCCCATTGCGGGCAAGGCGCTGTATGTATGCAAAGACGGCGATGACCAAAAGTTCATCGACCTCGCGGCCGAGCATAAAACCCAACTCATCAGCAAAGACAAAGCGGTGTTGACCATGCGTAACCGCATGGCGCGTTTGGGTGTGGCGGTGGGTAAGGTGTTTCCAGCCGCGTTGCCTGCGTAAAGGCTGCAACGCATTCACGCACGGTTTTGTGCGTGCGCGGCTTTAGTGCTGTTGCAACAAGTCCAATAAAGTTTTTAGCGCGTGATGCGCGGCCGCTTCACGGACTGCAGCGCGGTCGCCAGCAAAGCGCATGAGCTCGGTTTTCACCCAAGCCGTTTCTGCGCCCAGCGTAGGGCCCGCATCACTGGGTGTGGCCCATGCAAACCAAACAGTGCCTACAGGTTTGTCAGCCGAGCCACCCGTGGGGCCTGCAATGCCCGTGACAGCCAAGGTCACTTGCGCATGCGAGCGGCGCATCGCACCCAGCGTCATGGCTTGCGCCACGGCTTCGCTCACTGCGCCGTGCTCAGCAATCAAGGCCGAGTCCACGCCCAGCATGTCGTGCTTGGCTTCGTTGGAGTAGGTGACAAAGCCGCGTTCAAACCAATTACTAGAGCCCGACAGATCTGTGCAGTTGGCAGCGATCATGCCGCCAGTGCAGCTCTCTGCCGTGGCCAACATCCAACCGTGTTGTTGCAGCACTTCGGCCAGTTGCTCCGTCAAAGTAAGTGAACTCATAGCGACCTCCAAATGGCGATGACCAACAAAGTACAAAACGCCGCCACCAAGTCATCAAAGATGATGCCCCAGCCCCCGCGCCAACCAAAGCCTTTGAACAAGCTGTCGGCCCAACGCACAGGCCCCGGCTTGGCTGCATCAAAGTAGCGGAACAACACAAACGCGCACAGTTGGCCCCCAAATGTGGTGGGTGTGACCAGCCACAGCACCAACCAAAACGCAATCACCTCGTCCCACACAATCGCGCCGGGGTCTGCCACGCCCATGTGCTGTGCAGTGACAGTGCAAGCCCACCAACCGACCAACGTGGACGCGGCAATCAGCACACCCATTTGTAGCGGGTTGAGCCACGTTTGCAAGAGTGCAAACACGGCCCATGCCCACAAGGTGCCAGCGGTGCCAGGCGCAATGCGCGACAGTCCTGAGCCCGCGCCAAGCGCGATGAAGTGCGCGGGGTGAGACATCAAAAAGCGACGGTTGAGGTGGGGAATGAAATCGGTCATGTGGCTTGCGTTTCAAGCAAAGTGGTCAAACGATGCAAAGCGTTTGGCAATGGGCTGGCCTTGTGGGTCGAGCACGACCAAGCCTTGCGCTTGCGTGATGCGGCCAATGCGCGTGACGGGTGTGTGGGTTTCCCACGCGGCGGCATGCACCAGCTCGCGTTGGTTCACAGGCGCGGTGAAGCACAGCTCGTAGTCGTCGCCGCCTGACAGCGCAAACTCAAGGCGTTTGTTCCAAGGCAGTTCAGCCAGCACGGGTGTGATGCCTGCAGGTAAATGCGCTTCACCAAAGCTGCCTGTTGCTTGAAGCCAGCCCGTGTCAATCTGCGCCCCCACACCTGAGCGTTTGAGGATGTGGCCTAGGTCGCCCAGCAAACCATCGCTCACATCTATGGCGGCGTTGGCTACGGCGCGCAGTGCGGTGCCTAGTTCGACGCGCGGTGTGGGTTGCTCCATGCGCGACCGAGCTTGCTCAAAGGCTTCGCCCGAAAGTGTGTGCGAGCCGCGAAACACTTCGAGTGCCAAGCGGGCATCGCCCACTGTGCCGCTGATGTAAATGTCGTCACCCACTTGCGCGTTTTGGCGCAGCAGCGCGTCGCCCGGTGGCACTTCACCAAACACGGTGATGCAAATGTTCAGCGGGCCTTGCGTGGTGTCGCCGCCCACCAACTCACAGCCGTGTGCATCGGCCAAGCGCAACAAGCCCATGGAAAAACCAGCCAGCCAAGCTTCGTCTACGCGCGGCAATGAGAGCGCTAGGGTGAAGGCTAAGGGCTCTGCGCCTACAGCTGCCAAGTCGCTCAAGTTCACCGCCAAGGCTTTGTGGCCCAAGCGGGCAGGGTCGACCGTGCTTAAAAAGTGGCGCCCCTCCACCAGCATGTCGCTGGACACGGCCAGTTGCATGCCTTCGGTGGGCTTGAGCAGCGCACAGTCATCGCCCACGCCCAGTGCGGCTTTGTGGGTGGGGCGCTTGAAGTAGCGCTCAATCAGGTCAAATTCGCCCATGGTGTTCAGTGCAGGTTGCGGCTGCCAGGCTCATCGCTGAGCGCGTCGAGGACAAACATGGGAATGTCGACATCAAACTTTTCACCGTCTTCCGCCACGCAAAAGTAGCTGCCATGCATGGTGCCCGTGGGTGTGCGCAGACGGGTGCCGCTGGTGTACTCAAACTGTTCGCCTGGCTGCAGCAAGGGCTGATGGCCCACCACGCCGAGGCCTTTGATTTTTTCGTGCGTACCGTTGGCGTCGTTCACATTCCAGGTGCGCGAGATGAGCTGCGCCGCCACATTGCCCACGTTCGTGATGGTGATGGTGTAAGCAAACATGAACAAGCCGCCGTCTGGGTCGGATTGCTCAGACAGGTATTGCGGGTGAACTTCGACTTGGAATTTATAACGCAGCATGGGATGATTTTGGATGAAATAATCACCCCATGACCAGCCCACGCCCAAAATTCAACATTGCCCCCTCCATCTTGTCTGCCGACTTCGCCCGTCTAGGCGATGAAGTGAAAAACGTCATCGCCGCTGGCGCTGATTGGATTCACTTTGACGTGATGGACAACCACTACGTGCCCAACCTCACGTTCGGCCCCATGATTTGCCAAGCCTTGAAGCCGCACGCCAAAACGCCCGCTGGCGTGGCTGTGCCGATTGATGTGCACTTGATGATTTCACCGGTCGATGCTTTGGCCGCTTCGTTTGCCGACGCCGGTGCGGACTACATCAGCTTTCACCCTGACGCGAGCGCCCATGTGCACCGCAGCATCCAAGCCATCAAGAGTAAGGGCGTGAAAGCCGGCTTGGTGTTCAACCCCGCCGAGCCGCTGGACGTGTTGGAGTGGACGATTGACGAGATTGACCTCATCCTCATCATGAGCGTCAACCCCGGCTTTGGCGGCCAAAGCTTCATCGACTCAGCTCTGCGCAAAGTTGAGCTGGCGCGTAAGTGGATTGAGCGCAGCGGCAAAGACATTCGCCTTGAAGTCGATGGCGGCATTAAGCCCGACAACATTCGCCAAGTGGCCGATGCCGGTGCAGACACCTTTGTGGCGGGCAGTGCGATTTTTGGCAAGCCCGACTACAAGGCGGTGATTGACCAAATGCGTGTGGCGTTGGCCTGATGTTTCAGCAGTTACAAGCGGCCATCGTTGACCTCGATGGCACGATGGTCGACACCTTGGGTGACTTCGAGGTTGCCCTCAACCGCTCGCTGGGCGATTTAGATTTGCCTCCCGTGACGCGTGCCCTGGTTGAGCGCACGATAGGCAAAGGCTCTGAACATTTGATTCGCTCAGTGCTGGCGCATCAGTTGGCTTTGCCCGAAGTCAAAGGACTCACCAACGTGTGCGATGCGCGCAGTGTGGAGAACTTATACGAAGCCGTTTGGCAACGTTACCAGCACCACTACTTGGCCATCAACGGCGAATTTGCTGCGGTGTATCCGGGCGTGGTCGAAGGGCTGCAACAGTTGCGCGATGCAGGTTTGCAGCTGGCGTGTTTGACCAACAAGCCGTTGTCGTTTGCTAAGCCTTTGTTGCAAGCCAAAGGCTTGGACCACTTTTTCACTCACGTCTTCGGCGGCGACAGTTTTGAACGCAAAAAGCCAGACCCGCTGCCATTGTTTAAAACTTGCGAAGCTTTGGGCGTCAAACCCGCACAAGCCTTAATGGTGGGCGACTCTAGCAACGACGCGCAGGCCGCCCGTGCCGCAGGTTGCCCCGTGGTGTTGGTGCGTTATGGCTACAACCACGGCGAGCCCGTGGACGGCGTGGATGCCGATGCCCACGTAGATGCCCTGACCCATATCGCGCAGGCGCTGGCCAGCAAGGCCTGAGCCTTTGCTAAACTGAGCCTCATGTTCATTCACCGCAGCACTGTCACAGGTTGTCACGACCGGGGAGCTTGGCCCTGGCGTACGCCGTCGTTTGCGCTTGTCTAAAAGCACGCTCAGGCTCACTGTGCCGTGCCCGCGCTGAAACACCTTAGCTGTTCAGCAATTGTCCGAATGAACGCCCCAAAGCGAATGGGGCCGAGCTGTGGAGGCTCACGATGACTGAAACCGAATTCAAACAATTGGCCCAAGAGGGCTACAACCGCATCCCGTTGGTGGCTGAGGCCTTTGCCGACTTAGAAACCCCGCTCTCTCTCTACCTCAAGCTGGCCCATGTGCAAAACAAGGGCGAGCGCAGCTTTTTGCTGGAGTCTGTGGTTGGCGGCGAGCGCTTTGGGCGCTACAGCTTTATTGGTTTGCCAGCGCGCACTTTGTTGCGTGCCAGCGGTTTTGGCGAAGCTGCCAAGACAGAAGTGGTGACCGACGGTGTGGTGGTCGAAACCCACGCAGGCAACCCGCTCGACTTTGTGGCCGATTACCAAAAGCGTTTCAAAGTGGCGCTGCGCCAAGGTTTGCCGCGTTTTTGCGGTGGCTTGGCAGGCTACTTTGGCTATGACACGGTGCGCCATATCGAAAAGAAATTGGCCCACTCGTGTCCGCCTGATGACTTGGGCATGCCCGACATCTTGTTGTTGCAAACTGAAGAGTTGGCGGTGATTGACAACCTGTCAGGCAAGCTTTCGCTTATCGTTTATGCAGACCCTGCGCAGTCCGATGCCTACCCACAAGCACAGGCGCGTTTGGCTGAATTGAAGCTGCGTTTGAAAGCGCCTGCACAAGCGCCATCGATTGCGCCGTGTGCCAGCCATCCCGCTGAGCGAAGTTTTGCCAAAGACGATTACTTGGCGGCTGTGTTGCGCGCCAAAGACTTGATTGCGGCTGGCGACTTCATGCAAGTGCAAGTGGGTCAACGTATTCAAAAGAAGTTCACCGCCAGCCCGCTGTCGCTGTACCGCGCGTTGCGTTCGTTGAACCCGAGCCCGTACATGTATTACTACAACCTCGGCGACGCCTACGTGGTGGGCGCATCGCCCGAGATTTTGGTGCGCCAAGAATCCACGCCCGAGGGGCAAAAAGTCACCATCCGCCCCTTGGCTGGCACGCGTCCTCGCGGCGCCACGCCCGAGGCGGACAAGGCGGCAGAGGTGGAGCTCATCAACGACCCCAAAGAACGTGCCGAGCATGTGATGTTGATTGACCTCGCGCGCAACGACATTGGCCGCATTGCCAAAACAGGCAGCGTCAAAGTGACCGAAGCTTTTGTGGTGGAGCGCTACAGCCATGTGATGCACATCGTGAGCAACGTAGAAGGTTTGTTGCTCGATGGTGCAGACGGCCAGCCACTCACCAGCATGGATGTGCTCAAAGCCACATTCCCTGCGGGCACGCTGACCGGCGCACCT
>CANGOY010000094.1 GCA_947455585.1 Comamonadaceae bacterium | reverse complement strand
GAATTGCTCCACTTGGCCTTGATGGCTAGTGAAAACCGTGCTGCTCATGCCTTGGGCCGAACTTACCCAGGTGGTATGCCTACATTTGTAGGTTTGATGAATGCCAAGGCCACTCAACTCGGTATGCGCGACACGCGTTATGTTGAGCCAACAGGACTTTCAAGCCAAAACCAATCCAGCGCCAAAGATTTGGCTACTTTGGTGGGCAATGCTTATCACGATGCCACTTTGCGCCAGTTGTCTACTTCACCCAGTCACAGCGTCGAAGTAGGAAACCGCACCTTGCAATACAACACGACCAACCGTTTGGTGAAAAATCCAAACTGGGAGATCGGTTTGCAAAAAACAGGTTATATCTCTGAAGCGGGTCAATGCTTGGTCATGCAAGCCAAGGTATCTGGTCGCAAATTGATCATGGTTTTCTTGGACTCTGCAGGTAAGTTAAGCCGTATTGCTGATGCAGAACGTGTTCGCAAATGGGTGGAAACCAATCACGGTATTGCACGCCCTCAAACCTAACTGAAATTCATTTCGACTCATAAAAAAGCCAGCATCAATGCTGGCTTTTTTGTTGGCTTAGACTTGATTTTCTTTGTAGCCTAATGCGTGGGATATGGCATGTGTTGTGGCTCGTAGTTTGGGCAGCCACTCTTCATCGAGTCGGTCGGCCGGTGCGGAAATGGATAAGCCTGCGACCAACTTGCCTTGGTCGTCATAAATGCCAGATGCCATGCAGCGCACGCCTAGTTCTAATTCTTCGTTGTCACGTGCTACGCCGTATTGACGCGCTTTTGACAATTCCCTTTCTAAAACAGGCAGTTGCGTGATGCTGTTTCGCGTCTGGCCGCTTAAGCCGGTACGTGTGGCATATGCTCGCACGCGTTGTGCATCGTCCATGGCCAAGAAGAGCTTGCCGACTGACGTGAGGTGCAGAGGGGCACGGCCACCGATGGCGCGGACCACTTGCATGCCAGAACGTTCGCTGAAAGCACGCTCCACGTAAACGATCTCGTCGCCTTGGCGTACGCTGAGGTTTACAGGTTGTTGAATGAGCTTATGCAGCTCGCGCATAGGTTGGAACGCCACATCTCGTACATTCAGGCGACCTTTTACCAAGTTGCCGAGCTCAAGCAAGCGCATACCAAGACGGTAGCTTCCTGCTTCAGGCCTATCTACAAAGCGGCCAACAGCTAAGTCGTTCAGGATGCGGTGTGTGGTGGATGGGTGTAGCCCAGTACGTTCGCTGATTTCTTTGAGTGAGATAGCTTCTTCACGTGAAGCCAGTACGTCGATGAGCGTGAACATTCGCTCAATGACTTGGATATTTGGCGTTGCAGGCACTGTTGATTTACGCATACCAATAATTTTATCATGTGAAATTAGAGCTGATCCATTTGCCATCCTCTAACTTTTGATGGGGCATGAAGTCAGATTTGTAGCGCATTTTCTGGCTGTCTTTTATCCAATAACCTAAATAGGCATAGGGCATGCTCAGTTGCTTTGCTTGTGCAATTTGCCACATCACGTTGTAAGTGCCGAAGCTGGCTTGCTGTTCGTGCTTATAAAAGGTGTAAACCGCAGATAAACCGTCGTTGAGCACATCAATGATGGATACCATTTTGAGTGCCCCCAAATTCTGTGTGCTGCTAGGTTCACGAAATTCAACCAGCCGCGTGTTGATTCTGCTCTGCAGCAAAAATTGGGTGTATTGCTCGG
Source organism: Comamonadaceae bacterium (assembly GCA_947455585.1). GTDB lineage: Bacteria > Pseudomonadota > Gammaproteobacteria > Burkholderiales > Burkholderiaceae_C > Limnohabitans. The sequence goes on along the minus strand of CANGOY010000094.1, from coordinate 5,566 downwards.
TGCTGTCCTCATCCATGCCGCCACCCCAATGGCGCATTTTTTGATACCGTAAATACAGCGCGTAATGCTCAGCATCAAAACCCAACGGCAAGACGCGCACTTGCAAATGTTGATGACGTGACCATGCGCGTCGCTGACTACGATTTGGTTCGTAAGCTTGAACTTCTACGCGAAGAGGTATGCAAGCACGGCAGTTGTCGCAATAGGGGCGATACGTGAACAACCCACTGCGACGAAATCCCTCATTGACCAAATCAGAGTAAATGTCGTTGTGGATGAGGTGGCTCGGCGTCGCGACTTGTGAGCGGGCTGTTTTGTTTGGCAGGTAGCTACAAGGGTAGGACGCCGTAGCGTAGAACTGCACGGTTTGAGTTGGCAAATCATGCTCGTGCGTCACGCAGTTTCCTTTGGCGTGATGAGCGTTTGCCAGAATGAGGGCTTGAAGGTCCAGTCGTCAATCCGGTGCTCGTGTGGTTGTCGGACTTGTTTGAGAAATTCTGAGCGAGGCATTTCTTTTGCGCCTAAAGACGCGAGGTGCTTGGTGTTTTGTTGGCAGTCTATCCACGCGATGTTGTGCGTGCGTGCAAATGCGACAAGTGCGGCCAATGCAATTTTGGATGCGTCTGTTTGAAGTGCAAACATTGATTCGCCAAAGATTGTGGCGCCGATAGAAACGCAGTAAAGGCCTCCCACCAATTCCCCTTTGACCCAAGTCTCTACGCTGTGAACTGAGCCCGCCGCGTGTAAGGCCACATAGGCTTCAATCATCTCCTCAACTATCCAAGTGCCGGGTTGACCTTGGCGACTCATGTGCGCGCAATGACGAATGACTTCGCCAAAAGCGCTGTCTATGCGCACCTCGCAATCCGGATTTGCAATGAACTTGTGCAGCGTTTTTTGTAAAGAGCGGTGTAACTTGAAATGCTGGGTTTGTAGCACCATGCGTGGGTCTGGCGACCACCACAGAATTGGTTGTCCTTCGCTGTACCAAGGGAACATGCCTTGTTGGTAGGCTTCAAGCAAACGCGCGACCGATAACCCACCGCCTGCCGCTACTAAGCCCGCCATGTTGCTGCCTGTTTTTTGTGCAGATTCGGGTGGCGGCAATGGGGTGTTTTCTTCTAACCAAGGGATGTTCATTTGCTTATTTTTTAATCAATTGTTATTTTGAGTAGTCCCATTTGGTCATTTTTTAGTCTAATGGAATTAACTTTTACAAAAGAGGCATTCTTTGTCATTGCCTGAGTGAATTTGAAAAAATTTAAGTGACTCGACGAGCGATAACTCCCTACAATTCTTAGTTCAGGTGTGAGGATACTCATATCTATTTTCACAAGTTTGACGGAGAAATTTATGCAATTGATGTGGGTGTCCGGGCCCACCGCCTCGGTGCGGACCATTTCCATCACAGCACAAAAAGTGTTGGTGGCTGTGTGCGCCTCGGCGTTTGTGTTGGTTGCATTTGGAATACTGCTCCACTTCATTGGGTTTCGTATTGCGATTGAGATGAGCCCCAGTTTGGCTCGAAGCATGGGCGGCGTTACCACTGAGGCCGAACAACAAAAGGTCGAGGCGGTATATCGCGAGCGATTGGAAAATTTGCGTCAAACAATGACCACGACGGTGCAAGAAATTCGCCAGCTTGAGACTTTGAAAAATCGTTTCATGGAAGTCGCTACTCCTACCAATTTACGTGACAAATACAGTAAAAAAGACGAGGCACGAGGCGGTCCTTGGATTCCTCCTCGTTTTCAAAGCAGTCCGTCGCATGACTTGAACCGTGACTTGGCCTCTGCGGTCGAGGAGTTTTCGCAAACGCAAGTGGCCGTGAAAAACTTGAGTCAAAACTGGACGGCTCAGCTGAGTTGGTTGCATGCCTTACCAACAGGCATACCTATGGGCAAAGATTTTCGAGTGACCAGTGGTTTCGGCATTCGCAATGACCCTTTCACGGGGCAGTTGGCTATGCACGAAGGCTTAGATTTTGTGGCTGATGTCGGCTCACCCATCGTGGCAACGGCTGCAGGGACAGTGACACGCTCAGGCTGGGATGCGTCCTATGGCAACGTGGTTGAAGTCAGTCATATTGAAGGCTTCACCACACGTTATGCGCATTTGAGCAAACGCTTGGTGGAAGTCGGTCAAAAAGTGCAGCGTGGTGACACCATCGCCCAGCTAGGGAGCACAGGTCGTTCTACAGGCCCGCATTTGCATTACGAAGTGATGCGCAACGACCGTGTTTTGAACCCGACACAAATGTTGTTGCAAACCACTACCACCGCTAGTGCTCAGTGAGTAGGCGGATTATCAAAAAGGCTTGCCATGTTTGAAAAACTCAGAGACAAATCACTGTCGCCATCTCAAGAGCGTTTTGACACCATCATTGGCCGCACCACCCAAATTTACGGTCGCTTGGTGCTGCTCGACAGCGTACGTATTGACGGCAAAGTAGTGGGCAACATCGAAACCACTAAAGACAACAAAGTTACGGTTGCAATTGGTAAAACGGGTGAGGTATCAGGCGACATCACAGCGCATCGCGTGATGGTGGCAGGCAAGGTTGAAGGCAACATTTACGCCGCTGAACGTGTGGAGTTTCACAAAGACTCCATCGTGCAGGGCGATATTTCGTATGGTTCGATTGCGGTTGAACACGGCGCGCGCTTGTTGGGCTTGGTCATTCAAAACCCCATCAGCTCAGCTGCGGCAAACAGCAATGCAGACGCCAAGAGCGTCATCACGAAAGCCCAAGAGACCAGCAGCTGAAAACGTTGCGATTCGCATGAGCAATAAAAAAGCGCCTGAAAAGGCGCTTTTTTACGTTTGTGGTGGCGGAGCAAGAGGGATTCGAACCCTCGGTGGGCTATTAACCCACACACGCTTTCCAGGCGTGCGACTTAAACCACTCATCCATCGCTCCGAAGCTCAGCATTGTAGCAGTGGGCGAGTACACTTCGGCGCTATCGTTTTATTCAAGCTTCACATGCTCGGAGTCCCGCATGAAATTTCGTTTTCCCATCGTCATCATTGATGAGGATTTTCGTTCCGAAAATACCTCCGGCTTAGGCATTCGTGCGTTGGCCGACGCCATTGAAGGCGAGGGCTATGAGGTGATGGGGGCCACGAGCTATGGCGACTTGAGCCAATTCGCGCAGCAACAGTCACGCGCCAGCGCCTTCATCTTGTCGATTGACGATGAAGAGTTCACACCGGGCCCCGACCTTGACCCTGCGGTTTTGAACTTGCGCAACTTCATCCAAGAAGTGCGCCGCAAGAACGCTGACGTGCCCATTTATGTGTACGGCGAAACCAAAACCTCGCGCCATTTACCCAACGACATCTTGCGTGAGTTGCACGGCTTCATTCACATGTTTGAAGACACGCCCGAGTTTGTGGCGCGTCATATCATCCGTGAAGCCAAAAGCTACCTCGAAGGCGTGCAGCCGCCGTTTTTCAAGGCCTTACTCGATTACGCCGAAGACGGTTCATACTCATGGCATTGCCCTGGCCATTCAGGTGGCGTGGCGTTTTTGAAGAGCCCTGTGGGCCAGATGTACCACCAGTTTTATGGTGAAAACATGTTGCGTGCCGACGTGTGTAATGCGGTGGAAGAGCTAGGCCAGCTGTTGGACCACAACGGCGCGATTGGCGAGAGCGAGCGCAATGCCGCCCGTATTTTCAATGCCGATCATTGCTTCTTCGTGACCAACGGCACCAGCACCTCTAACAAAATCGTGTGGCACCACACCGTGGCCCCCGATGACGTAGTGGTGGTCGACCGCAACTGCCACAAGTCGGTGTTGCACGCCATCATCATGACGGGCGCTGTGCCTGTGTTCTTGAAACCTACGCGCAACCATTACGGCATCATTGGCCCGATTCCACAAAGCGAGTTTGAGCCCGCCAACATCCAAGCCAAGATCAAGGCCAACCCCTTGCTGAAGGGGGTGGATGCCAAAAAAGTCAAACCTCGTGTGTTGACCCTCACGCAGTCCACCTACGACGGCGTGCTGTACAACACCGAAACCATCAAGCAGATGCTCGACGGCTATGTGGCTAACTTGCATTTTGACGAGGCGTGGTTGCCCCATGCTGCGTTCAACCCGTTCTACGGCACTTATCACGCGATGGGCAAGAAGCGCGAGCGCCCCATGCACTCCGTGGTGTACGCCACGCAATCGATTCACAAGTTGTTGGCCGGTATCAGCCAAGCCAGCCATGTGTTGGTGCAAGACTCGCAAAAAACCAAGTTGGACCGTCATCTGTTCAACGAAGCGTATTTGATGCACACCAGCACCAGCCCGCAGTACAGCATCATCGCCAGCTGCGATGTGGCGGCTGCCATGATGGAGCCGCCCGGCGGCGCTGCTTTGGTGGAAGAAAGCATTGCCGAAGCCCTCGACTTCCGCCGCGCCATGCGCAAAGTGGATGACGAGTACGGCAAAGACTGGTGGTTCAAAGTTTGGGGGCCTGATGAGTTGGTGGAAGACGGTATCGGCCGCGCAGACAGCTGGATCATCAAAGGCAAAGGCAAGTCGTCCAAGTGGCATGGCTTTGGCAACTTGGCTGATGGTTTCAACATGTTGGACCCCATCAAGGCCACCATCGTTACGCCCGGTTTGGACCTGAACGGTAAGTTCGATAAAACAGGCATTCCCGCCAGCATCGTGACCAAGTTCTTGGCTGAGCACGGGGTGATTGTTGAGAAGACTGGCCTGTACAGCTTCTTCATCATGTTCACCATCGGCATCACCAAGGGCCGTTGGAACTCGCTGCTGACCGCATTGCAGCAGTTCAAGGACGATTACGACCGCAACCAACCCCTGTGGCGCATCCTGCCTGAGTTCTGCCAAAAGCACCGCGCCTACGAGCGCATGGGCTTGCGCGACTTGTGCCAGCACATCCACACGCTGTACGCCAAGTACGACATCGCACGTTTGACCACTGAGATGTACCTGAGTGATTTGACACCTGCCATGAAGCCCAGCGACGCCTACGCGCAAATCGCGCACCGCAATACCGAGCGCGTGCCTGTGGACGATTTGATGGGTCGCATTACCACCAGCTTGGTCACGCCTTACCCACCGGGTATTCCGTTGCTGATTCCTGGTGAAGTGTTCAACAAGAAAATCATTGATTACCTCAAGTTCGCTCGCGAATTCAACTTGCAGTGCCCTGGCTTCGAGACCGACATCCACGGCTTGGTTGAAGAGGTAGGTGACGATGGCGTGAAGCGCTATTACGCTGACTGCGTCAAAGCCTAAGCGCGCTGTCAGGCCTTAGCGTTCGATTGCGGGCCTAACGCGCACAAAGCTGGCAAAGCGTGGCACGCCTTTGTCAGTCAACCCGCGATAGCGATAAGTGACCCACTGGCCCAAAGCTGGTGGGTTTTCTCTTGTGCGCCCAGCATGGGCGCACACCTGCGGGTGTAAGTCCTGCTGCGAGCTGGTCACAGTGAGCAAAGTGAAGCGCAACTGCGTGAGGGCGACCGAGCGTGGGAAGGAAGCGCGGAGCATAAATCGTGAGCCGATGAACAAGAACCGCATAGAAGGCGCTGCCAAGCAGG
>CANGOY010000093.1 GCA_947455585.1 Comamonadaceae bacterium | reverse complement strand
TGTGCGTTGCGCGGTGAGCGTGGCGTTCAGGCGTTGGCGTTCGGTGTCAAAGCTTTCCAGCACGGCCATGCCACGGGCCATGCCCTCAATCCAGTCGGACTTGTTCATGAGCGGAGGGTTGGGAGTAGGTTGCGCGATCATCGTGCAACTATTCTATTCACCGCGCAGTGTTCGGTTTTGGGCTTTGCGCTAGATCACTCGCGCTATTAATCTCATTGCACTTCTAAACAAATGAGGATTTGAGACATGCGTACACAAGTGGTGATTGTGGGTGCCGGCCCTTCGGGCTTGTTGTTGGGCCAGCTGCTGCACAGAGCTGGCGTGGATGCCATCGTTGTGGAACGTCAAAGTCCAGACTACGTTCTGGGCCGTATCCGTGCCGGTGTACTGGAGCAAGTCACGTTGGACGTGCTGGCCCAAGCTGGCGTGGACCAACGCATGAACAAAGAAGGTTTGGTGCATACCGGCTTTGATTTGTTGTTCAAAGGCGAGCGCCACCGCATTGACTTGGCAGGCCTCACAGGCGGCCAAAAAGTGATGGTCTACGGTCAAACCGAAGTCACCCGCGACTTAATGGATGCCCGCCATGCCGCAGGCCTGACGACCATTTACGAAGCTGACGATGTGCAGATTCACGGTTTTGACTCTGACAAACCCAGTGTGAGTTATAGCAAAGACGGTAAAACGCACACCATCGATTGCGACTTCATTGCAGGTTGCGATGGCTTTCATGGCGTGTGCCGTGCTAGCGTGCCCCAAAAGTCGATCAAAGAGTTTGAAAAGGTTTATCCCTTCGGCTGGCTGGGTGTGTTGTCAGACACGCCGCCGGTGCACGAAGAGCTCATTTACGCCAATAGTTCGCGTGGCTTTGCCTTGTGCTCACAGCGCAGCCACACACGCAGTCGCTATTACCTGCAAGTGCCGCTGACCGACAAGGTCGAGCAGTGGAGTGATGACGCCTTCTGGGGCGAGTTGCGCAATCGCCTAGACCCAGAGGCTCGCGAGAACTTAGTGACAGGCCCGAGCATCGAAAAAAGCATTGCCCCCTTACGCAGTTTTGTGACCGAGCCCATGCGCTTTGGCACCTTGTTCTTGGCGGGGGACGCCGCTCATATCGTGCCCCCCACAGGGGCAAAGGGCTTGAATTTGGCAGCGACTGATGTGAAGTATTTATCAGACGCGCTGATCGAAGCCTGCGTGGAAAAGTCCCATGCGGGCGTTGACCACTACTCCACCCGTTGCTTGGCCCGTATTTGGCGTGCAGAGCGTTTTTCGTGGTGGTTCACCAGTTTGATGCACAGCTTTCCTGATCAAGGTGAGATTGGTCAGAAGTTCCAAGAGGCTGAGTTGGATTACTTGATCCACAGTGAAGCGGGTTCTCGCACCATGGCCGAGAACTATGTGGGCTTGCCTCTGAATTTTGGTGAGTAACTGCGGTTAGAAGTGGGGATGGCTGTTGAATCGGTCATCCCCCTTTTTCTTTGTCTGTTATTTCCGTCGATAAGGTATATCGAAATTGCATATCTGCTAGATTCTCTATGTTCGACTTGGAATCAAATCCATCGAGAGAATTGACCCAACAAATTAACAAGATCTAAAACGAGGAACATTTATGACTCAAGAACATACGCCGTCGTCTGGCGTGGACCGCGTCTTGCAGCGTTTGTGCGATGCAAGCGCCACCATTGGTGGCGTTGTGTTGGTGGCCATTGCTTGCGTGACGGTGGTGAGTGTGATTGGTCGCGCTTTCTTTTCACACCCCATCTTGGGTGACGTGGAATTGGTGCAGTTGGGTTGTGCTGTGGTGGTGGCTTCATTCCTGCCTTACACCCAGTTTCGCCAAGCCAACATCATTGTGGATTTTTTCACCACTGGTGCATCTGAACCAACCCAACGCAAGCTCGATGCTTTTGGCACCTTGCTCTACACCTTGGTCATTGGCTTGATCGCTTGGCGCGTGGCCGTGGGCGGTGTGGACATCAAAGCCAACCAAGAAACCTCCATGTTGATGGCTTTGCCACTGTGGATTCCCTATACGTTGATGGTGCCAGGCTTGGTGCTGTGCTCGGTGATTGGTTTGGTTCAAACCCTGCAACACCTCGGCTTGATTGCGAAGGAAGAAGTATGAGCACGATGAATATTGGCTTGGCCATGTTTGGCGCCATGTTGGTGCTGATGGCCGTTCGCGTGCCGATCGCAATTTCCATGTTCGTGCCAGGCGCCTTGGGCTACATGGCCTTGTCGGGTTGGCTGCCTTTGCTGTCACACCTCAAAGGTGCGGTGTACAGCCGTGTGTCGATTTACGACTTGTCCGTCATTCCTTTGTTCATGCTGATGGGCGCGTTTGCCGTGCATGGCGGTTTGTCCAAAGCCTTGTTTGACTTTGCTAACGCGTTGCTAGGTCGCTTTAAAGGTGGCATGGCCATGGCGGGTGTGTTGGCTTGTGCCGCATTTGGTTCCATCTCGGGTTCCACCGTGGCCACCACTGCCACGATTGCCCAAGTGGCATATCCCGAGATGCGCCGCATCAACTACTCTGGCCGACTTGCCACAGCGGTCTTGGCCACGGGCGGCACGATGGGGGTGTTGTTACCGCCATCGGTCACATTGATGGTCTATGCCATCTTGACCGAACAGAACATCACCAAGATGTTCTTGGCTGCTTACATTCCAGCGTTGCTGGCCGCCGCCGGCTACCTGATCGCGATTGCGGTGATCGTGCGCATTCACCCAGACCAAGCGCCTCAAGCCAAAGCAGCCACGGGCAGCGAATTGCTCTCAGCCGCCTTGAATGTGTGGCCGATTGCGGCCATCTTCTTGGTGGTATTCGGTGGCATCTACGGTGGCGTGTTCACCGCCACAGAAGGTGCAGCTATCGGTAACGTGCTGACATTTGCCATCACTTTGCTGCGTCGCGAAATGACGTTTGATAAGTTGGTGGCGTCCATTCGCACAACCGCACAAACCAGCGGCATGATCTTCTTGATATTCATCGGTGCCGACATGATCAATGCCTCGCTAGCCTTGTCACAGCTGCCTTCGCAGTTGGCCGACATGGTGGGCCACTTGCAGATTTCACCTTTGGTGGTGATGGCGGGCATCATGATTTTCTACATCATCTTGGGCTGCGTGATGGATGAGATGTCCATGATCTTGCTCACCGTACCCACTCTGTTCCCTGTCATCTTGGGCATGGACTTCTTCGGGTTAAACCCTTCTGATAAAGCCCTGTGGTTTGGTATCCTGATCCTCACCGTGTGTGAGATTGGCATGATCTTCCCGCCTGTGGGCTTGAACGTTTACATCATGAATGGCTTGGCCAAAGATGTGCCGATGGTCGAGACCTACAAAGGTGTTGTGCCGTTCCTCATCACTGACGGCATTCGCTTGTCTTTGTTGATTGCATTCCCCGCCATCTCGTTGTGGCTGGTGCATTTGTTGACTTAAATTTTTATAACCTGGAGACAAAAATGAAAACTCGTTTTCTCAAAGTTGCTGCTGCTGCGTTGACCGCTGTTGCGCTCAGCCCCGCCGTCATGGCTCAAGAAGTGACACTGAAGGTGCACCACTTCTTGCCCGCTTCGTCTTATGCACAAACCTTGTTTATTCAGCCTTGGTGCGACCGCATCGCCAAAGAATCAAACAACAAGATGAAGTGCCAAATTTACCCATCCATGCAGCTTGGTGGTTCGCCCCCTCAGTTGTTTGAACAAGCCCGTGACGGCGTGGCCGACGTGATTTGGACCTTGCCTGGCTACACCGCTGGCCGATTCCCATCCATCGAAGTGTTTGAATTGCCCTTCATGATGCAAAGCCCAGAAGCCACCAGCAAAGCGTTGTGGGACTATGTGGACCAATACGCCAAAGCCGAGTTCAAAGACGTCAAGCCTTTGGCCTTCCACGTGCACGGTGACGGTGTGTTCCACATGACCAACAAGCCCATCCGTACAGCGGCTGATTTGAAGGGCTTGAAACTCCGCGCCCCCACACGCACCACCAACAAGTTCATCGCTTTGTTGGGCGGTACACCGGTGAGCATGCCCGTGCCGCAAGTGGGTGACGCTTTGTCTAAAGGCGTGATCGACGGCGCTGTGGTGCCTTACGAAGTGGTGCCAGCAGTGAAGATTCAAGAGTTGGTGAAATTTCACTCTGAAACAGATCCCGCCGAACCCGCTTTCTATACAGCCACATTCGTGTTCGCGATGAACCAAGCCAAGTACGACTCTTTGTCGCCTGAGCTGAAGAAGGTGATTGACCACAATAGTGGCCAAGCCTTGTCAGGCATAGCTGGCAAAGCTTTCTTGCAAGCAGACATTGAAGGCAAGAAAACCACTACCAAGAACACCGTCAACGTGATTCCAAAAGCTGAGTTGGAAAATTGGAAAAAGATTGGTCAACCTTTGACCGACGACTGGGTGGCTGACATGAATAGCAAAGGCAAAAACGGCAAGCAAATGCTGGAAGGTGCCAAGGCACTGATTGCCAAGTACGCTGCAGGTAAGTAAAGCGTTTCTCGCTTGAAAAAAGGGTTCCCGTTCGGGAACCCTTTTTTTCGTCTGTATCCGTACGGTTCAGGAGCGACTGTAGACCAAGCCCGAGGCCACACCGCCAAACAAATCTCCTTCGACCAAAGGCACGCCTGCAAACTCAGCTTGCAGCGCTTCTTGAAACGTTCGCAATGCCGATGAACCGCCCGTGAGGTAAATGGCATCTGGCTTGCCATTTGTCAGCCCCGCGCGTTGCACGCAGTCACGAGCGCAGGCGACAGTGTTGGCCAGCAGATGTGCCAAGTGTGTGTGTAAGCCGGTGCTGCCCAATGTGGATGTCAAGTTGGTTTCTACATACGAGAGATCGATGCGCGTGTCACCGTCGGTTTGCGAGCAACGAATTTTGGCTTGTTCCACATCGTGTGCCAAGTGGTGGCCGTAGCGCTCGGTCAGAACGCGCATCAAACGATCGTGCAAGCGTACATCGGTGTAGTTGGTTTGCAAGGCTCTGGCTTGTGCCATGGCTTTGGGCTGGTATTGCCAATTGATCAAGTGCCAGGTCGATAAATCAAAGAACACGCGGTTGGGTACTTCACGGCTGTCTGGCCCGAAGTGGCCGTAGCCCAGTAAGGGCATCACTTGGCCGAGGCTCAGCTTTTGGTCAAAGTCGGTGCCACCAATGTGCACGCCGGTGGTGCCCAGCACATCGTCGGCACGGTTGGTTTTGTGCATCAGCGCTGGACCCAAGCGCACCACGGTGAAGTCAGAGGTACCGCCGCCAATGTCAGCCACCAGCACCGTGGTTTCGCGCGTGAGGCGGCGCTCGTAGTCAAGCGCGGCAGCGATGGGCTCGAATTGAAACGAGATGTCTTTGAACCCCACAGCTTCAGCCGCTTGGCGCAACGAACTTTCAGCTTGCGCATCACGCTCGGCATCGTCATCCACAAAATGCACGGGGCGCCCCATCACCACGCGTGTGGGGGCAGTGCCCATGTGTTGTGTGGCACGCTTGCGTAACTCTGCTAGGTAGGTGGTGATGATGTCCGAGAAGTTCACTAACTGGTTGTTGATGACCGTGGTTTCCATCAGTAACGGGCTGCCCAATAGGGTTTTGAGCGAGCGCATCAAGCGGCCCTCTGTGCCCTCTAGGTAATGCGTGACGGCCTCGCGGCCAAAGTGCGTGCTGCCTTCTTCGGCGTTGTAAAACACCGCCGTGGGCATAGCCAGTGCATCGCCTTCAAGCGGGATGGGTTGGGCAGTGCCTTGCGGTGTTGCCCATGCGATGGCGGAGTTGGAGGTGCCGAAGTCAATACCCAAAATGCCATCGGCGTTTTGGAGTTTTGGTGTGGAAGCGGTCATGAAAGAAGTTAACTCACCAACCCCACATAGACGTTTTGCACGTCGTCGTTGTCGTCAATCGCAGAAAGAAAGGCTTCAACTTCTTCCAAAGCTTCAGCGCTCAGGTTGGCTGGATCCACAGGATTTTTAGGCTTGTAGCCCAGCTTGGCTGACAACACATTGAAGCCGTGCGCGGGCAGGGCGCGGCTCACCAGGTCGAGGTCGGTGGGGTCGGTGATAAACACCGATGTGCCTTCGTCGCCCGCTTCAAAGTCTTGCGCACCGGCTTCGATGGCGGCCATTTCTGCATCTGCATCGGGTGCGGTGGGTTCGGCTTCAATCAAACCAATGTGGTCAAAGTCCCAAGACACCGAGCCCGATGTGCCAAGTTGTCCTTTGCGAAACAGCACGCGCATTTCGGGTGCCGTGCGGTTGACGTTATCGGTCAAGCATTCGACCATCACCGCCACTTGGTGTGGTGCGTAGCCTTCGTAAATCACACGTTCAAACTGCACCGATTCACCGGTCAGACCGGCACCTTTTTTGATGGCGCGGTCCAGCGTGTCTTTGGGCATGGACACCTTGCGAGCTTGTTCCATCACCATGCGCAGGCGTGCGTTGGCTGCTGGGTCTGCACCGTTGCGCGCGGCGACCATGATGTCTTTGGCGAGTTTGCTAAAGACGCGGCCTTTGGCGTTGGCGGCTAAGTCTTTGCCTTTGGCTTTCCATTGAGCGCCCATATGTGTGTTCCTTTACTTTTGATTGTGTGGGGTTTTAGTTGTCGGCACTCGCGCTCCAGCGCTCGTCCCATGCGTGTTCAATTTGGCGGCGGTCGCGTTTGGTGGGGCGGCCGTGCTCAATGCTGTGTGCGGGCTCTGTAGCCATACGGTTTTGCTCGGCTAACTTCGCGCGCAAAGCGATGCTCTCTGATGTTTCTTCGTATAACAGTTGCGCCACGGGCGCAGGGCCGCGTGCGGCGCTGATGTCTTTAACTTGAACAGTCTTGGTGATGTTGCCTTGGCGCACGGTGAGGGTGTCGCCCACCTTCACTTCGCGCGCAGGCTTGACATCTAGGCCGTTGATTTGCACGCGGTGTTTGGTCACTTCATCACACGCGAGGCTGCGTGTTTTGTAGAAGCGAGCGGCCCACAGCCACTTGTCGATACGCAGGCTGTCCATCAGTGGTTGAACACGTCCAACACGCGCGTGAGGTCGTGGCCTGTGTAGGTAGGCTTGGGGCCAATGGCTTCATAAGGCATTTGCTGGCGGTTCACCCACAGGGTGGTGAAGCCAAACCATGTCGCACCCAGCGCGTCCCAGCCGTTGCTGGAGACAAACAAGATATCTTGCTTGTCTGCTTTGATGGTCTGTTGCACCAAGCCGTAGGCTTCGGGCGATGTTTTGAACAGACGAATTGGGTCAACCGAGATGACGTGGTCAATCAAATCTGTCATGCC
>CANGOY010000092.1 GCA_947455585.1 Comamonadaceae bacterium | reverse complement strand
CTCCAAGAGAAAACACCACAAGACATTGCCAGCTTGATGCATGTGAGCGATGCGCTCTCCAGCCTCAACGTGGCCCGCTACCAAGCGTGGAGCCCGAAGTTCACCGCAAAAAATGCCAAGCAAGCAGTGCTCGCTTTCAATGGCGATGTGTATGAAGGTTTGGACGCCAAAACCTTGAAGCCCAAAGATTTGGACTGGGTGCAAGAGCATGTGGCGATTTTGAGTGGCCTCTACGGCGTGTTGCGTCCGCTCGATTTGATGCAGCCCTACCGTTTGGAAATGGGCACAGCGTTGGCCAACGACAAAGGCAACAACCTCTACAAATTTTGGGGCTCGCAGATTGCCCAGTATTTGAACGAATGTTTGAGTGGTGAAGGCGAGTCCATCATCGTGAACCTCGCCTCGCAAGAGTATTTCAAGTCGGTCGACCGCAAGACGCTCAAAGCCCGCGTGATTGAGTGTGTGTTTGAAGACTATAAAGGCGGCAAATACAAAATCATCAGCTTCAACGCCAAGCGCGCACGAGGTTTGATGACGCGCTACGCCGTGACCCACCAAGTCAAAACACCCAAGGGCTTGGAAGGTTTCAACCTAGAGGGCTATGCGTTTGACCCCGCCGTCTCCGAGCCGGACCGCAAAGTGTTTCGACGCAAATTGGACTGATGAAATTTATGAACACGCCTGAACAATCGCAGCTGGGTAAATCGTCGTCGTATGTGGACCAGTACGACGCGTCTTTGTTGTTTCCGATTCCGCGCCAAGCCAAGCGCGATGAAATTGGTGTCCCCGCACAGCCTCCATTTTTTGGCGCTGACTTGTGGACCGCCTACGAGCTGAGCTGGCTCAACACGCGTGGCAAGCCGCAAGTGGCCCTGGCCCGCATCACTGTGCCGGCCGAGTCAACCCACATCATCGAAAGCAAATCGTTCAAGCTGTACTTGAACAGCTTCAACAACACGCGCATCGATGACATCTCTGATTTACAAACGCGCCTGCGCCAAGACCTGAGTGCTGGCATTTGGAACGGCGCGTCAGTCAAAGCCAGCGTGGGCGTGCAGCTGGTGTTGCCTGAAAACTTTGACCGTGAACCCGTGCATGAACTGGATGGCCTGAGCTTGGACCGTTTGGATTTGGACTGCGACCAGTACCAACCTAACCCCGAGTTGCTCACCGCCAATTTCAACGAAGCCCCGACGACAGAAACCTTGACCAGTAATTTGTTGAAAAGCAATTGTTTGGTGACTGGCCAGCCGGACTGGGGCAGTGTGCGCATCAGCTACACCGGCCCGCAAATTGACCAAGCGGGTTTGTTGCGCTACATCGTGAGCTTTAGAAACCACAACGAGTTTCACGAGCAATGCGTGGAGCGCATCTTCATGGACATCACGCGCCGTTGCAAACCGTTGCGCCTTGAGGTGTATGCGCGTTACACGCGCCGCGGTGGTTTGGACATCAATCCATGGCGCACCAGCCACCCGCAGGCCATGCCGTCTAACGTGCGCACCGCGCGTCAGTGACCAAGTACCCAAAGCGAACGAAGAGCCTAGCCCTTTGAAATTTTTAGCCCCGTAAAGCCTTCACAAACACGTCGGTCATTTCGGGGCAAAACAGTTTTCCTTTGTTGCTCAAGACCACGCGCACGGCATCGGCGGGGCTGCTTTCGGCTTTGGCGTAGTCGCCTGATTGCAGCTCTTCGTAGGCTTCCACAATCGCCACAATGCGTGCCCCAATCGGAATGTCTTTGCCCGACAGCGCATCTGGAAAACCTGTGCCGTTGAAGTATTCGTGGTGTGAGCGAATGATGGCTGCCACGCCCTGCATGTCGTCCAGCGTGTTGAGTGTTTTCTCACCCATGGCGCAATGCGTGCGATACACCTTGGCATCAGCCAGCGGCAATTCGATGAACTTGGTGTTGAGCACGCGGTCGCTCAAGCCAATCTTGCCGATGTCGTGCAACAAGCCTGCGATGTAGACCGACTGACATTCGTCGTCGCTCAAGCCTGCCAGCTTGGCCATCTTCATCGATAGCGTGGCCACGCGGCGAGAGTGTGGCAACAGGTCGGGGCGGCGCAACTCCAAGATGTTGGAGAAGGCTTTGATGGACGCGACATAAGCGGCGCGCAAATCTTGCGTGCGCTCTTGTACGCGTGACTCGAGCGTGTCCACCATTTCATTGAGCGACTCTTTTTGCGCGACGGTGAGTGCTTCTAAGCGGTCATGCTCGTTCGCCAAGGTGCCAAACGCAATGGCTGATTTGAGTGTGCCCAGCAGCTCTTCGTCGTTCCAAGGTTTGGCGGTGTAGCGGTAAATCGCACCTTGGTTGATGGCGTCAATCGCGCCCGATACATCGGATGCGCCTGTCAGCATGAGGCGCATCGTGTGCGGCCATTGCTGGCGCACTTTTTCAAGTAGCTCTGTGCCGTTCATGCCTGGCATTTGCATGTCCGAGATGATGACGTTGACCGATTGCTTTGCGAGAAGCTCTAAGGCTTGCACACCGCTTTCTGCCGTGAACACCTCAAAACCTTCAAGCGACAACATGCGGCGCAAGGCCGACAAAATATTGGGCTCATCGTCCACGCACAACACTTTGTATTGGCTGGCATCAAACGATTCATTGCTAGAAGTCATGGTCATCCTTGGGTTGCAGGGCGTTTGATGGGGAGTGTGATTTTGAAGGTGGTGCCCACGCCGACTGTGCTGTCTACCGTAAGCGTACCGCCATGTTGCTGAATGATGTTTTGCGACACCGACAGGCCAAGGCCTGTGCCCGTGCCCGGGTCTTTGGTGGTGAAAAACGGGTCGAAGATTTTTTTCAGCACGTCGGGTGCAATGCCGGGGCCGTTGTCTTTGACTTCAATCCACACCAGTTTGTCATTGCTGTCGGTGCAAATGTCTATCAAACCCATCTTGCCCTCTGGCATGGCTTGCGCAGCATTGACGATGAGGTTCAAAAACACTTGGTCAATTTGTGCGGGCGCACATTCGACCAGCGGTAAGTTGCCCAACTCTAGGCGCACATCTGCGCGATTTTTGAGCTGGATACGTGCAATGTTGAGCGTAGATTTCAAGCCAACTTGAATGTCTGATGCCACGTAGTGCGTGGCAGCATTGGTGCGGGCGTAGTCTTTCAAGTCTTGGATGATGGCCTTCACGCGGCCCACGCCTTCTTGGGTTTCTTTCACCAAGTTTTGCAAATCGTCGCGGATGAACGCGTAGTTGAGTTTTTTCTTGAGGGCTGTCATGTCAGCGCTGTCGGCCTCGGGGGCGTCCAGCACTTTTTCGTAGACAGCCAAATACTTTTGTAAGGTGGTGAGGTTGGAAGACACATAGCCTACGGGGTTGTTGATTTCGTGGGCCACGCCCGCCGCCAACTCACCGAGTGAAGCCAGTTTTTCAGACTGCACCAAGCGCTTGGTCGCCTCGTCGAGCTTGACTTCATACATGTGCTCACGCTTGACCACGGTGAAGTAGGCGCGCCACAAAAACACGCCCAAGATGACGATGCCCGAGAGGACCGATAGCACCGACAGCAATAAGTTTTGTTGCCGCAAACTACCCAGGTCGGCACTGTCGAGTTCGTTGTAGGTTTGCAGGCGAACCCAGCCCAAGTCTGAGCCCAAACTCACTTTGGCCCATGTTGTGATGAAGTCTTTGTTACGGGATTGCACAACGGTGTGCGTGGTTTCAGGTGTTGGAACCCAGTAGGGGTCAAACATCAAACGGGGTTCTTCACCGGGGGCGCGTTTGAGGGCCGACAGGACCCTGCCTGAGGTATCGGTGAGCATGACCGATGCCACTTCGGCATTGGACATCGTTTGCAAAATGCGTGACTCGACCGATGCGTAGTCTTTGAGCACCATTTGGTCTGCCACGGCCACCACCAAACCACGCGACAGGTTTTCCGAGGTTTGGTACTTACCTTCCCACAGCAAGCTTTTGGATTGGTAATAAGCCGCAACGCCCGAGCCAATTTGCAGCAGCGCCAATGCCAGCCCAATCAAGAGGGCGGGCTTAACGCTTTTCCATTGCGAAGAGGTCAGACGATGGCGCATGTCACTGTCCCGTCAACACCAAAAATTTTTCAAGCTGCAAAGACTCCAGCGGTTTGTAGTGCTTGGCATACGTCACAGCTTGGGGCTTGCTGAGGTTGATGCCGTCGAGCAGCTTGCGACCTTCTTCGTCATGCGTCAGCTTGAGCATGGCTTTGAGGAATCGGTCGCGGACTGCGGCGGGCACAGATGGGTGCGTCACGATGGGATGAGGTGTGTAGGCTGGTGTTTCAAACAACACGCGCAACTGTTGCCGCACTTCGGGCGCTTCGTTGTCCAAGGTGTTGTTCACACCGCCGCCCGCGATGGCGTCTTTGCCAATGACCGAGCGATACACATTGCTGTGGGTTTTGACGAACACGGGGTTGATGTCAATCTTCTTTTTGGCTAACTCGGCGCGAATCAGCAAAGAGGCGGCGAAGGCGTTAGGCGCAGGGAAGGTGACGTTTTTGCCTCTCAGCTCATCTAAGCTTTTAATGGGACTGTCTGCACGCACGACCAAAATGCCGGTCAGCAAATCTTCGCTGTCAGCCAACAACGGTTGGTACTTTTTCTTTTGGTTGGCCAACACGGCGTGGTAGGGGTTGAGAAACACAAACTCAGGTTCGCCTTTGAGCAGTCTTTGCTCGAACTCTGGAATGGTGGCCGACACACGCAGGTCGAAACACAAACCAGCTTCTTGGCCCACGCGCTGCAGCAGTGGCGACCACGTGGTGTAAATCTTGGCTGCGGTGAGTTGAGGCACTACGTCAAAGGCATAGACCTTGGTGGTGTTTTGCTCGCCCAAGCAAGCGGCATTTGTGTAGCTTGTTGTCAGCAGTACACAAGCCAGTAGGCCAAATAGATTTCGTCTGAGCACACGCATTTTCAAAATCCAGTTTCAATGATTTTGGTATTTTCGCCTGAGCTTGATGCTTATCACTTTTGCGTTATTTCATTCCCAAACAAGGATTCTGTGTAGGGCTGGCTGGGTGCTTCCTCAGCCTTTAAACCTTGCGCTTGCCAGTCTTCCAACTTCATCAGCGAGCCCACGCGCACGCCCAGCAAACGCAAGCGCCGCGAGAGGTCCACGCGCTTGAGGCACTGGCCTGCTGCGGCACGAATGGCATGGGCTTGGTTGGTACAACTGCCTAACGTTTGGTCACGTGTGACGCTTTGAAAGTTGTCGTAGCGCAGCTTGATGCCAATGGTTTTGCCCACATAGCCTTTGCGCTGCAAATCGGCGGCCACTTGCTCGCACAGTTGGGTGAAGATGGCGCTCAGTGCTTCGCGGTCACGCACGGCGTGCAGGTCTTGTTCAAATGTGGTTTCGCGGCTGATGCTGACGGGCTCGCTTTCGGTCTCGATGGGGCGGTCGTCTTTGCCATGCGCGGCATCGTGCAGCCACGCGCCGTAGCTTTTGCCAAAGTGCTGCATTAGCCACATGCGGTCGCGCTGGGCCAATTCGCCAATGGTGTGAATGTGGTGCGTGGCCAATTTGGCTTCAGCTTTGGGGCCAATGCCGTTGATTTTTCGGCAAGGCAGGGGCCAAATCATGCCTTCCAAATCTTCGGGTTGAACGATGGAAATGCCGTTGGGCTTGTTGAACTCACTCGCCATTTTGGCCAGCAGTTTGTTGGGTGCGACGCCCACCGAGCAAGTGAGGCCTGTGTCGTCAAAAATGGCTTTTTGAATCAGCCGAGCCAGTACGCGCCCACCTTCGCGTTGGCCGCCGGGCACGTCGGTGAAGTCAATGTACACCTCGTCCACGCCCCGGTTTTCCATGAGCGGCGCGATGTCGGTGATGATGGATTTGAAGCGCTGCGAGTAGTGGCGGTATTGGTCAAAGTCCACAGGTAGCAAGATGGCGTCGGGGCACAGCTTGGCGGCCTTCATCACTCCCATGGCCGAGCCCACGCCAAACTGTCGCGCTGCATACGTTGCGGTGGTGATGACGCCGCGCCCTGTGTAGCCCGCGATGCGCGGAAAAAAATCGAGTGGTATTTCGTGCAGCTTGTCTTCTGACCACTCGTAGTCTGGGTGAGCCTCACGCAAACGGGCCAGCATGTCGTCAATGCGGCGGCGACCACCGCCAATCACCACAGGCAAGCCTTTGAGTTGCGGGTAGCGCAGTAGCTCGACGGACGCATAAAACGCGTCCATGTCGAGGTGAGCGATGCGGCGTTGGTGCGCTTGGTCAGACGCGGTGGTCATAGGTCAAACCCATCAACCCAAGCGGCACCGAATCAAATGGCTTTTTGAACCAACCAGCCTTTGAACAACCACGGTTGTAGGGGTTTGCCTTTGTCGGGGCCACGGTCTTTGTTTTCAACGCTGACGCCCAAGGCGCGTGCGCCTTCTAGGGCTTGGGTCGGCACATCCAGCTGTTGTGTTTTGTAGCGGTCTGTGAGAACGCCCAACAAACGAGGCGCATCACCTTCGGCAATCGCCCAAACATGCAGGCTTTGCTCGCGGCCTTCTTTGACCTCGTTCAAGCGTTGCACTTGCAGCTTTTGATTTTTCGGGTCGTAGGTCAGCAGCATGGCGGGGGCTTGCGCCTCGTCCAGCAAGACAGACACCTCACGCACTTGCGGGATTTCCACCAGCTTGGCTTCGAGGTGGTGAATTTGCGCCTTGAACTGCTCATACATGCTGGCGCTGAACGCCCAGCCAATGAACACCACGAGGGCCAGAAAAATGCTCAGGGCACGCCACCAAGCGCTGACGCCGGTGGATGTTTTTGGGGCTGCTTCAGGGGATGTTGTGTCTTGGCTCATCCCTGAAGTGTGCCTTAAGACATGTGCCTTAGACCCTTTGCCTCAATCAGCGGCTCAGGCACTTGGGAATGTGCCCGGCAACAAGATGTTGGTGTTCACGTTCTGGATGTTGGTGTGGCCACAGAAGGCCATGGTCACATCCAGCTCTTTGTGGATGATTTGCAGCGCTTTGGTCACGCCTTCTTCACCCATCGCACCCAAGCCATAGACCATGGCGCGGCCAATCAGCACGCCGCGTGCACCCAAGGCCCAAGCCTTGAGCACGTCTTGGCCGGAGCGAATACCGCCGTCCATCCACACTTCAATCTTGTCACCCACAGCGGCCACGATGGCGGGCAGGGCTTCGATGCTGGATTGCGCGCCGTCGAGTTGTCGACCACCGTGGTTACTCACCACGATGGCATCCGCGCCGCTTTGTGCGGCCAGCTTGGCGTCTTCTACGTCTTGAATGCCTTTGAGGATCAGCTTGCCGCCCCACTGGGCTTT
>CANGOY010000091.1 GCA_947455585.1 Comamonadaceae bacterium | reverse complement strand
GTGGCCAAACTGTTTGAGCAGGTGCGCGTGAACTATGGCCGCTTGGATTTGCTGTTCAACAACGCCGGTATCTTCTTGCCCGCCACCATGCCCGGTGATTTGACGGGTGAAGACTGGCGCCGTTCGGTGGATGTGAATTTCAATGGCGCGTTTTATTGCCTCTCGCACGCGTTCAAGTTGATGAAAGCGCAAAGCCCACAGGGCGGTCGCATCATCAACAATGGGTCGATTTCGGCGCACGCGCCGCGCCCAGGCTCGATTGCCTACACGGCGACCAAGCACGCCATCACGGGCATGACCAAAGCGGCTGCGCTCGATGGCCGTGCGTTTGACATTGCGGTGGGCCAGATTGACATTGGCAACGTGGCCAGCGACATGACCGAGAAGTTCGCCGCTGGCGCTTTGCAGGCCGACGGTAGCGTCAAGCCCGAAGCCCGCATGGACATGCAGGGCGTGGTGGACAGCTTCATGGCCATGGCGCGTTTGCCGCTGTCGGCCAATGTGCTGTTCATGACGGTGATGGCGACCAAGATGCCGTTTGTGGGGCGCGGGTAAGCCAGTCAGTCGTTGCCAATTTGGCGCAAGGCTGAACTTTTAGAATAGCGGTAGTTTTTACTTTTACCGCTTACATCCATGAACGTCATCCGCTTCTCTGATTTGTGCGCTAACGGCTCGGCCAAAGGCAAACGTGTTTTCATCCGCGCCGACCTCAACGTGCCGCAAGATGACACAGGCAACATCACCGAAGACACACGTGTGCGCGCCTCTGTGCCCGCCATCGAAATGGCGCTCAAAGCCGGTGCGGCTGTGATGGTCACGTCCCACCTGGGTCGCCCCACCGAAGGCGAGTTCAAGCTTGCAGATTCTTTGGCGCCTGTGGCCAAATGCTTGGGCGAGCTGCTGGGCCGCGATGTGCCGCTGGTGGCCAATTGGGTGGACGGCGTGAAGGTTGAGCCAGGCCAAGTGGTGCTGCTGGAAAACTGCCGCGTGAACAAAGGCGAGAAAAAGAACAACGACGAACTGGCCCGCAAGCTGGGCGCTCTGTGCGACATTTTTGTGCACGACGCCTTTGGTACATCGCACCGCGTCGAAGGCACCACCTACGGCATCGCGCAATACGCGCCAGTGGCCTGTGCAGGCCCGTTGTTGGCGGCAGAGATTGACGCCATCACCAAGGCCTTGGCCAACCCCAAACGCCCATTGGCCGCCATCGTGGCGGGCAGCAAGGTGTCTACCAAGCTGACCATTTTGAAGAGCTTGGCCAACAACGTGGACCAACTCATCGTGGGTGGCGGCATTGCCAACACCTTCATGCTGGCCGCTGGCCTGAACATCGGCAAGAGTTTGGCCGAGCACGACTTGGTGGGCGAAGCCAAAGCCGTGATCGACATCATGAAAGCACGCGGCGCAGAAGTCCCAATCCCCACCGATGTGGTGACGGCCAAAACCTTCGCCGCTGACGCTGTGGCTACCGTGAAGCAAGCCACCGACGTGGATGACGACGACATGATTTTGGACATCGGCCCAGAGACCGCAGCTAAGTTGGCCGCGCAGTTGATGAAGGCTGGCACGATTGTGTGGAACGGCCCTGTGGGCGTGTTTGAATTTGCAGCGTTCGAGAACGGCACAAAGACCATCGCGCACGCCATTGCCGAATCAAGCGCCTTCAGCATTGCAGGCGGCGGCGACACCTTGGCAGCGATTGCCAAGTACGGCATCGAAAAACAAGTGGGCTACATCTCTACAGGCGGCGGCGCTTTCTTGGAAGTGCTGGAAGGCAAGACCTTGCCTGCGTTCGAGATTTTGACTAAGCGCGCTGCGGGTTAATCAAACCAAACTCACCAAGCACAAGCAAACGAAAACAATTGTCGGCTCATGCTGTCTTGGCTAATCGGCTTCCAGCCTTCAGCCACGGGCAGCGCTTTGATGGCGGGGCCGTTGCCCATTTTGTTAGGGTGGCTGGTGGCGCTGAGGGTTTTGTATTTGCCTTCGGTGCAGTCGTAATCGATGTACGACTTGACCGATTGTTGGCCCGTGGCGTCGGGTGCTTGCAGGTCGTACACCACCCACACGCGGCGGTTGTAGCCCATCTTCACGATGGCGCTGGAGTCGATGTAAACCGTGGCCACTTCGTTGCGCGTGACGGTCACCCACATGGCGTGTGACGCTGCAGAGGCAACGGCTAACAAAAACAAAACAAAGAATTTCATGGGTGTGAAGCGTACAAGAAAAAGCCCCGCAAATTCGTGTGAACTTGCGGGGCTTTAAGAGGCTTAAAGCTTAAGCGGCTTTCATAGCGCGAGGGCTAGTGACTTTGCCGTCATACGTCATCCAGCTGTCTGTCTTGAAGTCATACAGCTTGCAGTCGCGAGCGGTTTGCACATACCAGCTCCAAGAGAAAGGCTGAACGATGATGCGCTCAGGCAGCAACTCTTCGAGCTTGCTTTGCGCTTGCTTCAACTTGTACAGAGGAATGCTCATGTCCAAGTGGTGCGCGGTGTGCTCCATGATGTGGTGCATCAGCGCGCCAATGTTGAACGGGAAGGTCAAGTGCACGGTGGTCGACACAAAAGGCGAAGCCTTTGACCAGCCAGTGCGCTCTTCGTGCCACGACACATCCACATGGGTGTGGTGCACGTACACCACGAAACCAATCATGGTCACCCAGAAGAAGAAGGGCACAGCCACACCCATCAACAAGATGTAACCAATGGTTTGCTCAGTGGCAATCGCAGCCCACACCATGGCAGCCACCCAAGCAGCGCCGAAGGCGGTGATGAGCAAACAGTCTTTGATGAAGATGGGGCGGCGTGTGGGCATGTTCTTTTCGTTGGGGAACACCATCTTGTTCCACCAGATTTCAATCATGTAGTACAGACCAGGTGCCCAGCCGCTGCGGTAGATGCGGTCTTTGAGTTTGGCGCCCGTGCTCAAAGCTGCGTACTCTTCGGGGGTGTAAGGGGCCCACACGAAGTCGAAGTTTTTGAGGTTGGTGTAGCCGTGGTGCACCACGTTGTGGCCGATGTCCCACAGGCTGTAGGCTGTCAACGAAGGCAAGAAAGCAATGCGGCCCAACCACTTGTTGAGGTTGCGGTGCGGTGTGAGGCTTTGGTGGCAAGCGTCGTGGCCGATGATGAACAAACGACCGATTACAAAACCAGCTGCGCAGCCGCTCAAGAGCTTGGCCCACCAAGCGTCGAAATACACGGTGCCGGCCATGAGGGCGGCCCACAGCACGTAGTCAACGACGAGCAACACAATGGCGAGCACGGTGGTGCGCTCAGCCAAGGGGATGAGCCATTCGCGCATCACCTTGCGGTGTGGCATGGGTTCGCCGGGGAGGATAGGTTGGATATGTGTGGTCATAGGTGCCGAATCTTAGGTGAGCGGTTTTGATGCGCACTGATTTGCATCAATTAGTGCTGAGATTATCGCCGCTTCAGCCGGAAATGCGTGTTTACCCGTCCAGCGTCAAAGGCCTTCGCGGCTAAAACGAGACAAAAAGAACACATGCATGAGAGTTTTAGTGCCTAAAAGCAACGCAGATTCAAGCTTCAAGCGTGCCAGAATGAAGCAAACAAAAAACCAACAGGAGACTCAAATATGGCCCGTCACGCCACCAAGATTGTTGCTACTTTAGGCCCAGCTTCCAGCGACCCCGCTTTGCTTGAGGCCATGATTCGCGCTGGCGTGAACGTGGTGCGCCTCAATTTCAGCCATGGCAAAGCACAAGACCACATCGACCGCGCCCGTTTGGTGCGCGAAGCCGCTGCCCGCGCAGGCCGCGAAGTGGCCATCATGGCCGATTTGCAGGGGCCAAAGATTCGCGTGGGCAAGTTTGTGGACGGCAAGGTCATGCTTGAGAACGGCGCCAAGTTTGTGCTCGACGCCTCACGCACCGAGCCCGGTGACTTGCAAGGTGTGGGCTTGGACTACAAAGAACTGCCCCGCGATGTGAAGCCCGGCGACTTGTTGTTACTCAACGACGGCTTGATTGTGTTGACCGTCGAAGCCGTGCGTGGCGAGCAAGTGCACACCACGGTGAAGATTGGCGGCGAGCTGTCTAACAACAAAGGCATCAACAAACAAGGCGGCGGCTTGACCGCGCCTGCGCTGACAGCCAAAGACATGGAAGACATCAAAACCGCGATGAGCTTCCAAGCTGATTACCTAGCCGTGAGCTTTCCTAAAAACGCCACTGACATGGAAATGGCGCGCCAACTGGCCAACGTGGCGGGCGCTGAATACAAACACAAGCCTGGCCTGATTGCCAAGATTGAGCGTGCCGAGGCCATCCCGCTGCTGGACGAAATCTTGCGTGCCAGCGACGGCATCATGGTGGCTCGTGGCGACTTGGCTGTTGAAGTGGGCAACGCGGCGGTACCCGCGCTGCAAAAACGCATGATCAAGCTGGCGCGTCAGCACGACAAAGTGGTGATCACCGCCACCCAAATGATGGAAAGCATGATCACCAACCCTGTGCCCACACGCGCCGAGGTGAGTGACGTGGCCAACGCCGTGATTGACGGCACAGATGCTGTGATGCTCAGTGCCGAAACCGCCGCAGGCAAGTACCCACTGGAAACCGTGGAAGAGATGTCCAAAATTTGCGAGGCCGCCGAGGCTGCCGAGGACGTAGAGCTGGACGCCGATTTCAAAGGCCAAACCTTCAACCGCATCGACCAAACCATTGCGATGGGGGCCTTGTTCACGGCGCACCACTTGGGCGCCAAAGCCATCGTGGCCTTGACCGAGTCGGGCTCCACCGCGCTGTGGATGAGCCGCCACCGCATTCACATTCCCATTTACGCCGTGACCACCAAAGTGGCGTCGCAACGCCGCATGGCCTTGTTCCGCAACGTGCGTGCCTTGCTGATGGACACCAGCGCCGACCGTGACACGGCCTTGGCCCAAGCTGAAGCGCACCTGAAACTGCGCGGCATCGTGGACGCGGGCGATGTGTACGCCATCACCTGTGGCGACCCGATGGGCACGCCGGGCGGCACCAACATGCTGCGTATTTGCGAAGTGCGTTAACGGGCCTAAACCCCTACCTAAGCATTTAAATGCGCAGCTGACGGGCTTTCATGCCTGTCAGTTGGGCACGAAGCTGCCGCCTTTAAAATTGTCAGCAGTTACATCAGTTTTTAATTTTTGAGGATTCCCCATGGCACTCGTATCGATGCGCGAACTTCTGGACCACGCTGCAGAGCACGGTTACGGCATTCCAGCTTTCAACGTCAATAACTTGGAACAAGTGCAAGCAGTCATGATGGCTGCCGACGCCGTGGGCGCGCCAGTCATTTTGCAAGCCAGCGCTGGCGCACGCAAATACGCGGGTGAGCCGTTTATCAAGCATTTGATTCAAGCCGCTACCGAAGCCTACCCACACATTCCGTTGGTCATGCACCAAGACCACGGCACTTCGCCCAAGATTTGCCAAGGCGCGATTGACCTCGGCTTCGGCTCCGTCATGATGGACGGCTCGTTGATGGAAGACGGCAAAACACCTTCTAGCTTTGAGTACAACGTGCAAGTCACCCAACAAGTGGTGGCCATGGCGCACAAAGTGGGCGTGTCGGTTGAAGGCGAATTGGGTTGCTTGGGCAACTTGGAAACTGGCGAAGCGGGTGAAGAAGACGGCATCGGCGCAGTCGGCAAACTCGACCACAGCCAAATGTTGACCGACCCAGAAGAAGCCGCACAGTTTGTGAAGGCCACACAGCTCGATGCCTTGGCCATAGCCATCGGTACCAGTCACGGTGCCTACAAGTTCACACGCGAGCCTACCGGCGATATCTTGGCCATCAGCCGCGTCAAAGAAATTCACGCGCGCATCCCCAACACGCATTTGGTCATGCACGGCTCTAGCAGCGTGCCGCAAGACTTGTTGGCCATCATCAACCAGTACGGCGGCAAGATGAAAACGACGTTTGGCGTGCCCGTGTCTGAAATTCAAGAAGCCATCAAGCACGGCGTGCGCAAGATCAACATCGACACCGACATCCGTTTGGCCATGACGGCCGCGGCGCGCAAGTTTATGTTTGAGAACCCAGAAAAATTCGATGCCCGCGAATGGCTCAAGCCTGCCCGCGAAGCTGCGATGAACATTTGCAAACAACGTTATTTGGAATTCGGTTGCGAAGGCCAAGGCAGCAAGGTCAAGGGCGACAGCCTCTCTGTGGTGGCGGCCAAGTACGCCAAGGGCGAACTCGCTCAGTTGGTGAAGTAATCCATGACCGCTCTGCACACCTCTGCGCTCACTTCTTTGCCTTTGCTCGCACGCGGCAAAGTGCGCGACAACTACGCCGTGGGCGAGGACCGCATCTTGATGGTGGCCTCAGACCGCATCAGCGCGTTTGACGTCATCATGGGCGAGGCCATTCCGGGCAAGGGCGAATTGCTCACCCAAATGGCTTTGTTTTGGTTTGGCAAGCTCGGCCACATTTGCCCTAACCACCTGACAGGCGAAGCGCCTGAGAGCGTGGTGAGTGCCGATGAAGTGGCGCAAGTCACCGGCCGCTCGATGTTGGTCAAACGCTTGAAGCCCATCCCTGTGGAAGCAGTGGTGCGCGGCTATTTGGCAGGCAGCGGCTGGCAGGAATACCAAGAGAACCAGGCCGTGTGCGGCGTCAAGCTGCCCAAAGGTTTGAAGAACGCCAGCAAGTTGCCTGAGCCCATCTTCACGCCAGCCGCCAAAGCGGCCGTGGGCGACCACGACGAGAACATCACTTACGAACAAGTGGTGGAAATGATTGGCGGCGGCTTGGCCGAGAAAATCAAAACCGTCAGCATCGCTTTGTACGAAACCGCGCGTGACGTGGCGGCGGCCAAAGGCATCATCATTGCCGACACGAAGTTTGAGTTTGGTTTGGATGCCAACAACGACCTCGTGTTGATGGACGAAGTGCTCACGCCTGATTCATCACGCTACTGGCCTGCTGACAGCTACGCGCAAAGTTTCAAAGACGGCGTGAACCCTCCCAGCTATGACAAGCAGTTCTTGCGGGACTGGCTGGAAACCGCCCAAGTGCAAGGCAAGCCTTGGAGCAAATCACCACCCGCGCCGCATTTGCCGCAAGAGGTGATTGCCCAAACCGCCGCCAAGTACCAAGAGGCTTGGGACCGGTTGAAGGACTGATTAGTTCAGCGCCATGCTGAGCTTGCGGCGGTAGCGAGAAATTAACTCCAACACGGGGTCTTCTTGCACCGCAGCTTTGCCGGTTAACTCGATGCCGCCTGCGGATTTGCCGAAGGCGGCATCGTCCGTTTTGGGCTTGGGTGGTGTCATCAGCTCCAAGATGGACACATAGGTTTTGCG
>CANGOY010000090.1 GCA_947455585.1 Comamonadaceae bacterium | reverse complement strand
TCATACATACCATCTTGCCGGATATTAATAAGTGTAGTTATCATTTGCCCTTGCCGAGCTTTTAGACAGACATCAATAACGGAGACAAGACATGCAGTTTTACAATGACGGATTTCGTGGTGGCAGCCCAGACATCAAACCAGCCGCGCCCAACCGACGCAACCGTGGCATCAACGAGTCCTTGCCCGAAAAAGTAGATGTGTTGATTTCAGGCACCGGCCCTGCTGGTCTTTGTTTGGCTGCGCAGCTGGCGCAGTTCCCAGAAATTGAGGTGATGATCACCGAGCGTATGCCCAGTAACATCATCAAGGGCAAGGCCGATGGCATCAACACGCGCACGATGGAAATGTTTCAAGCATTTGGGTTTGCCGACAAGGTCAAGCGCGAAACGTATTGGGTCAATCAAACCGCGTTTTGGATGCCCGACCCGAAAAACCCCGAGCACATCAAACGCGTAGGTCGCGTGCAAGACGTGGCCGACGACAGCTCGGAGATGCCGCACATCTTGATCAACCAAGCGCGACTGCACGAGTTGTTTTTAGAGGTGATGAAAAACTCACCCTCACGCCTAGAACCAGACTACAGCTGGGAAGTGGTGGGCCTGACCATTGACGAGACCACCGACGACCACCCCGTGACCGTGACCCTGCGCGACGCCAGTGGCTTGAACTGGGGCGCCACGCGCACCGTGCGCGCCAACTACGTGGTGGGCTGCGACGGTGCGCACTCGGCTGTGCGCAAAGCCATTGGCGGTGAACTGCATGGCGATGCCGCGAACCAAGCTTGGGGCGTGATGGACATTTTGGCCAACACCGATTTTCCCGATGTGCGACAGAAGTGTTTGATCTCATCAGCCAATGAGGGCAATTTATTAATTTTGCCCCGTGAAGGCGGTTATGTGTTTCGCATGTATGTTGCGCTTGACAAACTTCGCCCAGACGAAAAAGCCGCGCACCGCAAGTTCACACAGGACGACATGATTGCAGCGGCCAACCGCATCATCAAGCCGTACGCGATTGATGTGAAAGAAGTGGTGTGGTGGTCGATTTATGACATTGGCCATAGCATCACCGACCGCTTTGATGATGTGCCCGAGGGCGAGGACCGCGATCCACGCGTGTTCATCGCAGGTGACGCGTGCCACACCCATTCACCCAAAGCGGGGCAGGGCATGAACGTCTCGATGCAAGACACGTTTAACCTAGGTTGGAAAATGGTGCATGTGCTGCAAGGTCGCGCCAACCCCAGCCTGCTGCGCAGCTACACCCAAGAGCGATTGACCGAAGCCAAGCGTTTGGTAGAGACTGACCACAAATGGTCACGCGTCATGTCTGCGCCCACCACACAGGCCGAGCGCGATGGCACCCAAGAGCCACGCATCATCCGCCAGTTCAAAGATAACCTAGAGTTCACAGGCGGCACAGCCGTGAAGTACGACACCTCGACTTTGTTTGCAGCCAGCGCACACCAATCATTGGCTACAGGCGAAGAGATTGGCCGTCGTTTTCACTCAGCGCCCGTGGTGCGCGTGTCAGACGCCAAGCAAATGCAACTGGGCCATGTTGCACAGGCTGATGCACGCTGGCGCATTTATGCGTTTGCTGCGAAGGCGGATGGCTCTAGCGCAGGCTCAGGCATTCACAAGCTGGCCGACTGGCTCGAGACCAACGCCAACTCCCCCATCGTCAAGCACACACGCAAGGGTGAAGACATTGATGCGGTCATCGACTTCCGCGCGGTGTTCCAACAAACCTTCGATCAGCTCGCTTACGAACACATGCCCTCGTTGCTCAAACCCAAAACAGGCAAGCTGGGTTTGCAAGATCATGCAAAAGTGTTCTGTGTGGACCATAAAGGTGTGGGTGATATCTTTGACATGCGCGCCATCAACCGTGACAAGGGTTGCATCGTTGTGGTGCGCCCCGACCAGTATGTGGCGAACGTTTTGCCATTGGATGGCTTTGGCGAGTTGGTTGCCTATTTCGCTGGTGTTCTGAGGTGATTTAACGTCACCTTAGCGTCAGCGTGAGGCATCACAGGCACAGCAGAGCGTTTGAAGTTAGTCATATTGGTGAACAATGCAGGCGATATCCAAGTGTTGAAGTTTGATATTTCCAGCCTGTTCAAACTTTTCTAATTTCTTTTGACTGATTTGCCATGACACAAGCTTATATTTGCGACGCCATTCGTACCCCCTTTGGCCGTTATGGTGGCGCACTCAGCAGCGTGCGTGCGGACGACTTGGCGGCAGTGCCCATCAAGGCGTTGATGGCACGCAACCCTAGTGTGGATTGGTCGCAAATTAGCGATGTGATCTATGGCTGTGCCAACCAAGCGGGCGAAGACAACCGCAACGTGGCCCGCATGGCAGCATTGTTGGCTGGCCTGCCCATGGAGGTGCCAGGTGGCACGATCAATCGCTTGTGCGGTTCAGGCTTAGACGCGGTGGGCACAGCAGCACGCGCCATCAAATCGGGTGAAGCGTCTTTGATGATTGCGGGCGGTGTTGAGAGCATGAGCCGCGCGCCATTTGTCATGCCCAAAGCCGAGAGCGCTTTCAGCCGCAATAACGCGGTGTACGACACCACCATTGGCTGGCGCTTTGTGAATAAGCTGATGAAAGAAATGTACGGCGTGGACAGCATGCCCGAAACCGCCGAAAACGTGGCGGTCGATTACAAAATTGAACGCGAAGCCCAAGACCTGATGGCCCTGCGCAGCCAGCGCAACGCATTGGCCGCGATTCAAGCCGGCCACTTTGCACGCGAAATTTGCCCCGTCACCATCCCCCAGAAAAAAAGCGATGCCGTGGTGGTGAGCCAAGACGAACACCCACGCGACACCAGCCTAGAAGCGTTGGCCAAACTCAAAGGCGTGGTGCGCTCAGACGGCAGTGTGACTGCGGGCAACGCCAGTGGCGTGAACGATGGCGCATGTGCTTTGTTGTTAGCCAACGAGGCGAGCGTGAAGCAATATGGTCTGACTCCCAAAGCTCGCGTGGTGGGCATGGCCACTGCAGGCGTGGCCCCGCGTGTGATGGGCATTGGTCCAGCACCTGCCACCCAAAAAGTGCTGGCTCAAACGGGTTTGACGATGGATCAAATGGATGTCATTGAATTGAACGAAGCGTTTGCTGCCCAAGGTTTGGCCGTGCTGCGCATGTTGGGCTTGAAAGATGACGACGCCCGCGTGAATGCGTGGGGCGGCGCCATTGCCTTGGGTCATCCACTGGGTGCTTCGGGCGCGCGTTTGGTGACTACGGCTATGAACCGCTTGCACACCACGGGTGGGCGCTATGCCTTGTGCACCATGTGCATCGGCGTGGGACAAGGTATTGCCTTGATCATTGAGCGCGTTTGAAAGAAGGCCCCGGCTGGGCGGCGTTTCTTCCTAGGCGCGAGATAATGAGCGCATGACCTTGATTTCAATTCTTCTCGGCACCTTGGTGGCTGGCATGGGCAGTGTGTGGCTAGCAGCCTTGTTGGCTTATGCGCTGCTCTCGCGTTTCACCCAACATTTACTCAGTCTCGCGGCAGGCGCTTTGCTGGCTACGGCGTTCACACGTTTGTTGCCTGAGGCTTTTGAGTTGTCCATTAGCGCCGGCGTTTCAGCGCAGGCCTTGTTTGGTGCATTGCTAGTGGGCTTGGTGTTTTTCTTTTTGCTCGACAAAGCAGAGCTGTGGCACCACGGTCATGAGCATGGCCACGATCACGCAACCGCACATGAAGTGCATGACCATGGCCATCATTCGCATGATCACGCGCATGAACATGGCGCACACGCGCATCACACACACGCGCATCATGACCACCACGGTCACAACCACCACAGCGGTGGCTGGGCGGTGTTGTTGGGCGACAGCGTGCACGCGTTTGGCGATGGCATTTTGATTGCTGCCGCGTTTGTGGCTGACCCACGTTTGGGCGTCGCAGCAGCACTAGCGGTGATGGCGCACGAAGTGCCGCACCATGTGGGTGACTTGGTGGTATTGCGCCAAACACTCAGCAACCCACGCGCAGCTTTGTTCAAGCTCACGCTGGCTGGTGGTGTGACGGCCATTGGTGGGCTCGTGGGCTACTTGCTCGTGGGCGCACTGCAAGAGTACTTGCCATTCTTTTTGGTGGCCGCTGCCAGCAGCTTTATTTATGTAGCGTTGGCCGACTTGATTCCACAGTTGCAAAAACGACTCTCGCCGAAAGAGACAGCAGCCCAAGTGGCTTGGTTGTTTGCAGGCATTGCCCTCGTCGCCGCTTTGGGCGAGTGGGCGCAGCACTAATTAACGTTTAGGATTTTTCGCAGGGCAGGCCGGGTGTGTTGCACCACTCGCTCCAGCTGCCTGCGTAAAGTGCAGTACGGCCAAAGCCCGCCACTTCCATGGCCAACACATTGGGCACAGCGCTCACGCCACTGCCGCAGTGGTGCACCACGGTTTCGGGTTTTGCGTTGCCCAGAAGAGCGGCAAATTCAGTTCGCAGTTCATCCGCACTTTTAAAGAAACCATCGGCTTTGAGGTTGGTGTTGAACGGGCGGTTCAAAGCGCCGGGGATGTGGCCTGCCACATGGTCGAGTGGCTCCACCTCGCCGCGATAGCGCGGCGTACCGCGCGCATCGATGATGGTTTGTGTGCCGTCGCCCAAGTGGGCAGACACGGTGGCGGTGTCCACCAATTTCATCAGCGGCTCGCGCAGCGCAAAGTTGCCTGCCGCATGCAAGACACTGGTCGTGGAGGTTGCGTCGCCTGAAGCCACAGAGCCACCCGCAGTCACCCAAGCTTGAAAGCCACCATCGAGCACTGCTACGGCATCGTGGCCACACCACTTAAGCATCCACCACAAGCGGCCGCAGTAGTTCATGCCGTTGCGGTCGTACACCACCACTTGCGTGTTGTGGTTGACACCCACGCTTTGCAACCAAGCTGCAAACACGTCGCGCTGTGGCAGCGGGTGACGCCCCCCGTTGACGCGCAGGGTGGCATCGTGTGTGGCGAGGTGAAGGTCTAGGTCAGCGTGTTGTGCGCTTGTGATGTGCTGTTGCACATACTGTGCATGTCCCGCAGGCGGGTTCATCAAATCGAAGGTGCAATCAAACACGGCCAAAGGTGCGCCGTTGGCTTGCAAGGCTTTGAGTTGCGCAACAGAAATGAGTGTGGTGAACATGGTTATTTTCTTTCAGTGTTCTTCGGCAGGTGTTTGAGGTGCCACGCGTGCACGCAGCAGCGTGGCGGTGATGCCGCTGGCGATGATGAGGGCCATGCCCATCCAGCCGATGAGGGGAATGTCGTCACCAAACAGCAACAAGCTGTAGAGCGCTGCAAACACAATGCCCGAGTATTGCAAGTTGGCCACGACCAAAGTGGCGCCTTGGCTGTAGGCGCGTGTCAGACACAGCTGACCGAGCGAGGCAAAAACACCCACGGGCACCAGCCACATCGCATGCGTCCATTCCCAAGTCGACACGCCCATAAAGGCCATGCCCACCAGGCCGGCGATGAGGGTGCCGATGGCAAAGTAAAACACAGTGCGTGTTTCGGGTTCGCCCACACGGCCAAGCGCGGTGACTTGCATGTAAGCAAAAGCCGCAAAGAAGCCAGACATGAGGCCGATGAGGCCTGCATAAATTTGGTCTTGCGCCATGGTGGGGCGCAGCACCATGACGACACCCGTGAAGCCTGCGATGACGGTGAGCGCTAAAGGCCCTTGCGACGCCAAGCTTTGTCCTTGCCCCGGTTTCCAGTTGACGAGAGAGCCACCCACGATGAAGGCCGCTATCCATACGCTGCTCATGTAGTTGAGCGTCATGGAGGTCGCGAGTGGCAGTTTAGAGATGGCGTAAAACCAAGCGCTCAGCGACACCACGCCGATGACCGAGCGCCACACGTGCATGCCAAGGTACTGTGTGCGAACCGAAACTTTTTGTTGGCGCGCGACAGCGGCCATGAACACCAAACCCACCAAGCCACGGTAAAACACCAATTCAGCCGAGTTGAAATGCTCCGAGCCAAACTTGACGCAAACCCCCATGGTGGCAAAAAACGCGGCTCCTAAGAGCATCCACAGGGCTTGCATTTAAGTTGCTTAGCTTTGCGTGAAGTTAAGTTTGCCGCGATACCACTCATGGAAGTGCTGCATGCCGTCTTCCATGGGGCTTTGGTAAGGGCCGACTTCGTTGTCGCCGCGCTGCATCAAAGCCTTGCGACCTGCGTCCATCCGCTCGGCAATTTCGTCGTCCTCAATGCAAGTCTCCATGTAGGCAGCTTGCTGGGCTTCGACAAATTCGCGCTCGAAAGCGACGATTTCTTCGGGGTAATAAAACTCCACCCTGTTCAGTGTTTTGGTGGGGCTGATGGGGTGCAGCGTCGAGACCGTCAACACATGTGGGTACCACTCCACCATGATGTGCGGGTAGTAGGTGAGCCAAATGGCACCGCGCTCTGGCAGCTCGCCATTGCGGTACTTCAGCAGCATGTCGTGCCAGGTTTGGTAGGTGGGCGAGCCTGGTTTGCCAAAGCCTGCCGATACGCCCACGGTTTGCACTGAGTAGTTGTCTTTGAATTCCCAGCTCAGGTCGTCGCAGGTCACAAACTGGCCAAGGCCCGGATGGAAGGGGCCAACGTGGTAATCCTCTAGGTAGACCTCGATGAAGGTTTTCCAGTTGTAGTTGCACTCGTGCAGCTCGACACGGTCAAGTGCAAAACCTGTGAAGTC
Organism: Comamonadaceae bacterium; assembly: GCA_947455585.1. Taxonomy (GTDB): domain Bacteria; phylum Pseudomonadota; class Gammaproteobacteria; order Burkholderiales; family Burkholderiaceae_C; genus Limnohabitans. The sequence goes on along the minus strand of CANGOY010000090.1, from coordinate 626 downwards.
GAGTGCTGCGCGTGGGCCCATGTTGGCCAAGTCGGCCTCGATGTCCACGCCGTTGTCTTCAAACAGCAAGCCGTTCCACTCACGCAACTGGTAGTTGTTGAGGTTCAGGCAAGGGTCGTGCGAAAAGTGGGGGGCACCCAGCAATTCACCCGAGGGTGCATAAGTCCAGCGGTGCAAAGGGCACACGATGTTGCCGCCCGCAGAGCCTGGGGCTTGGGTGTGAAGTGAGCCACGGCCTTTGAGCATCACCGCTTGGCGGTGGCGGCATACATTGGATACCAGCTCAACACCGTTGGCCGAGCGCACAAGCGCACGCCCTTCGCCTTCATGCGGCAAAGCGTAGTAGTCGCCCACATTGGGCACGGCAAGCTGGTGGCCCACATAACGGGGCCCTTGCTGAAAGATGGTCTCCAGTTCGCGCTGAAAAAGCGCGTCATCGAAATAACTGGTAACTGGTAGTTGGCTATGCGCCTGCTGCAGTTGAAGACTTAAATCAGACATGGGTGACCTGACCTAAAGACTCCCCACCGGGAGAGAAGTGAAAAAAATAAATCGGCCCGAGGGTCGATTGGAGGATGCCCATTGTACCCAAGGGGGCTAACCATGCCCCGCATGAGGCCTAAAAT